>NZ_DASVSF010000100.1 GCF_036388275.1 Longimicrobium sp. | reverse complement strand
GAGCGGGCGCAGCAGCTCCCACTGCGAATCGGTCAAGTCTGTCGGATATCTGAGGCTAGTCATGCCAGCCGCATACACCGTCTACTTGTGCATGTTCGCACTTTGTTCGGTTATCTCAACACCCTCTCAGGATGACAGGCTCCGGCGCGCACTCCCGCTCAGGACGAGCGGTCAGTACTCCCGCGCTCGGGATGACAGGCTCGGACGCGCACTCCCGCTCGGGAGGACGGGTTCGGCCGTGCACTCCCGCTCAGGACGACAGGCTCGGTCGCGCACTCCAGCCCAAGGATGACAGGCTCCGGCGCACGCACTCTACACCCCCGCGCAGCGCACCGCCGTTACAGCCGGGGCGTCGTGACCCCCACCTGTCCCATGTACTTGCCCTTGCGGTCGGCGTAGCTCACCTCGGGGGGCTCGTCGCCCTGGAAGAAGAGCACCTGGGCGATCCCCTCGTTGGCGTAGATCTTGGCTGGCAGCGGCGTGGTGTTGCTGATCTCCAGCGTCACGAAACCCTCCCACTCGGGCTCGAACGGCGTGACGTTGGTGATGATCCCGCACCGCGCGTACGTAGACTTGCCGACGCAGAGCGTGATGACGTCGCGGGGGATGCGGAAGTACTCCACCGACCGGGCCAGCGCGAACGAGTTGGGCGGCACGATGCACACGTCGCCCTCGAAGGGCACGAACGACTTGTCGCTGAACGCCTTGGGATCGACGATGGCGTTGTTGACGTTCGTGAAGATCTTGAACTCGTTCGCCACCCGCATGTCGTAGCCGTAGCTCGACACGCCGTAGCTGATGGTTCCCGCCCGCACCTGCGCGTCCTCGAACGGGTCGATCATCCCGTGCTCGCGGGCCATGCGCCGGATCCACTTGTCGGAGCGTATGCTCATGCGGCGGAACGAAGCTTGAAGGGGTCGGGAAGGCCGCGCGCCGGGGGCCGCACGGGGCAGCCCGTACGGAGCAGGCGGAGAGGCACGGGTAGGGCTGAAGTCCGGCGCCCAAGCTACGCCCGCCCGCGGGGGGCGGCAAGGGGCCGAAAAACCCGCGCCGGGGCTGGCTTGACCCCGGTGATACGGGGCTGTATCTTGCCGCGGCTCCACCCTAGTGAAACGTTTCACAAACTCCTGTTACAGGACAGGCCCGAAGCGATGCTTCGACCCTACATCCCGGTGCTGATCCTCCTGGCCGTCTCGGTGGTCAACGCCATCTTCATGGTGGTGCTGTCCACGGTGCTCAGCCCGGGAAAGGCCACCAAGAACAAGTCGGCGCCCTACGAAAGCGGCATGGTGCCGCTGGGGGGAACGCGCGAGCGGTTCTCGGTGAAGTTCTACGTCGTGGCGATCCTGTTCATCGTCTTCGACGTGGAAACCGTGTTCCTGCTCCCGTGGGCCGTTTCGGCCCGGGCGCTGGGATGGCACGGGTTCGCCACGGCGATGATCTTCGTGTTCATCCTGACGGTGGGCCTGGTCTACGAATGGAAGAAAGGAGCGCTGGAATGGGACTGAACGACCGCCCGTCCGGCCACAGTGGCGATATGACCGAGGGCCAGCCCCGCGACGGCCGCGGGCTGGCCGTGCACCAGGGGCTGCCCGGAACCGTGCAGCCCGCCACCCAGCAGCAGCAGGGCAACCTGTTCGACGGCTCGCCCGGGTTCCTGACGACGCGCGTGGACGCCGTCGTCAACTGGGCGCGCACCAACTCGCTCTGGCCCATGCCCTTCGGCACGGCGTGCTGCGCCATCGAGATGATGGCCACCGCCGCCACCCGGTTCGACCTGGCCCGCTTCGGCATGGAGCGCATGAGCTTCAGCCCCCGCCAGGCCGACCTGCTGATCTGCGCGGGGCGGGTGAGCTACAAGATGGCGCCCGTGCTCAAGAAGATCTGGGAGCAGATGCCCTCGCCCAAGTGGAGCATCAGCATGGGCGCCTGCGCCAGCACGGGCGGCGTGTTCGACGTGTACAGCATGGTGCAGGGCATCGACACCATCATCCCGGTCGACGTGTACGTGCCCGGCTGCCCGCCGCGCCCCGAGTCGCTGATCTACGGCATCCTGCTGATCCAGGAAAAGATCCGGAACTCGTCGCCCAGCTCCGAGGACGAGTGGAACGCGGTGGACCAGCTCCCGGAAACGGGGAGCTACCTGCCGCAGGAAACCATCGACCGCATCACGCTGCCGTTCGGCAACAGCACCAACCAGAACCGCGCCAGCGGGCTGGTGAGCACGGGTGCCGTGGTGCGCGTCAGCGACCGCCTGCCCTGACGGACATGGCCAACGGCGAGTTCAAGAAGGGCCTCGAGGGGCTGGACCAGGGCCCCGGCCCCTCCGAGGCCCAGGCGCCCGAAGCGCCCCCGCAGGCCGGCGACCTGCCGCCGCACCCCACCGTCGACGCGCTGCGCGAGCACTTCGGCGCGGGCGTGCTGCGGCACGAGGTGGTGGCCGGCGACGAGCACATCGTCTACATCCCGCCCGAGCGCAACCTTGAGGTGCTGGGCTGGCTGAAGGACACCTGCCGGTACGACTTCCTGCAGGACCTGACCGCCATCGACTACGGCGGCGGCCGGGCCATCCAGGTGGTGTACCAGCTCTGGTCGATTCCGACGAAGCTGAACCTCCGCGTGAAATGCGAGCTTCCGCTGGAGGCGCTGGAAATCGACAGCACCTACTTCCTGTGGCGCGCCGCCGACTGGATGGAGCGCGAGGTGTACGACATGTTCGGCGTGGTGTTCCGGGGGCACCCCGACCTGCGCCGCATCCTCATGCCGTACAACTACGCCGAGGGGCACCCGCTGCGGAAGGACTTTCCGCTCCGCGGGCGCTTCAGCCGCGCCGAGCAGACCCGCCGCGCGTTATCCATGAAGACCGAAGACCACTATTCGCCGCAGGAGCTGGAGATCGCCCACGTCCTGGGGCAGCCGCTTCCCGACGTGATCGTCGAGGGCGGTCCCGGCGTGCCCAACCAGGGCGAGATGCCCGGCATCGGCATGGGAGCGGGCTGATGGCACTGCGCAGAGTCGTCTACAACGTCACCCGCAGCCCCGAGCTGGCCTCCGGCGGCAGCCTGGTGCACGCCCCCATCGTTCCCGTGCAGGGCGAAGCCCGCGAGGTGCACGAGGACGTGGCCGGCGAGCACATGCTCATCAACATCGGCCCGCAGCACCCCGCCACGCACGGCGTGCTGCGGCTGGTGCTGGAGCTGGACGGCGAAACGGTCGTGCGCTGCATCCCGCACATCGGCTACCTGCACAGCAGCTTCGAAAAGCTGGGCGAGTACCGCGACTGGAACCAGATCGTCCCGCTGACCGACCGCATGGACTACCTGGCGCCCCTCATCTACAACTGCGCCTACGCCATGGCGGTCGAAAAGATGATGGGGATCCAGGTGACGGAGCGGTGCAAGGTGGTGCGGGTGATGTGCATGGAGCTGGACCGCATCTTCAGCCACCTGCTCTGGCTGGGGACGACGGCCATCGACCTGGGCGCGTTCACCGTCTTCCTGTACACCTTCCAGCAGCGCGAGCTGATCTACGACCTTCACGAGTCGCTGACCGGCGCGCGGATCACCACCTCGTCCACCCGCATCGGGGGGATGATGGCCGACCTGCCGGCCGGGTGGGTGGAGCAGCTGAGCAAGTGGATGGACGGCTTTCTCCCCGTGCTCGACGAGGTGGAGACGCTGCTCACCAACAACGCCATCTGGATCGGGCGCACGCAGGGCGTGGGCGTCATCTCGGCCGAGGACGCGGTGAACTTCGGCCTCAGCGGGCCCAACCTGCGCGCCTCGGGGGTGGACTACGACGTCCGCAAGGACCGCCCGTACTACGACTACGACCAGTACGACTTCGTGGTGCCCGTGGGCGAGCACGGCGACATCTACGACCGCTACATGTGCCGGATGGAGGAGATGCGCCAGAGCATCCGCATCCTCCGCCAGGCCATCGAGCGGCTTCCCGGCGGCCCCATCAACATCGACGATCCGCGCGTGATCCTGCCGACCAAGACGGCGGCGATGAACGACATGGAGTCGATGATCCACCACTTCAAGGTGGTGATGGAGGGGGTGCGCGCCCCGGTGGGCGAGTCGTGGTTCTCCGTCGAGTCGTCCAAGGGCGAGCTGGGGATGTACGTCGTCAGCGACGGCGGGGCCAAGCCCGTCCGCTGGCGCGTGCGCGGGCCCAGCTTCATCAACATCGCCGCCCTGCCGCACATGATCGAGGGGGCGCTTCTTTCCGACGTGATCGCCGTGAACGCGTCGCTCGACATCGTGCTGGGGGAGATCGACCGATGAGCGCCGAGCCGATTCGCGCCGGGAGCGAATACGACCCGACGTCGTGGCCTGCGGCGGTGCAGAACCCCGGCTTCGTGGGTGACACCGGCGAGTTCGCGGGGCTGACGGAGGCCGACGTGCGGGGCACCGCCTTCATCGGGCAGCGCCCGGCGGACGGCGGCCACGCCTCGGTGGCCGGCACCCTGCCGTACCACACGGCGACCAAGGACCCGCAGGCGCCCATCTTCCACGGCCCCTACGAGGATCGGCTGGAGAAGATCCTCAGCCGCTACCCGGACCGGCAGGCGGCGCTGCTTCCCGCACTTCACCTGGCGCACGAGATCCGCGGGTACCTGTCGCCCGAAACGCAGGACGAGGTGGCCGAGAAGCTCCAGCTTCCGCCGGCGTACGTACGGGGCGTGGCCACCTTCTACACCATGTACAACCTGGCTCCGGTCGGGAAGTACCTGATCCAGGTGTGCACCAACATCTCGTGCAACCTGTGCGGGGGCGACGCCGTGCTCGAGGCCTTCCTCAAGCACACGGGCACCGAGCTGGGCGAAACCTCGGCCAACGGGCTGTGGACGGTGATCGAGGTGGAGTGCCTGGGCGCCTGCGGCTTTCCGACGGCGGTGCAGATCAACGAGTTCTACTACGAGAACGTGCGGCCCGAGAGCGTGCCGGACGTGCTGGCGAGGCTTACGTGAGGGGGAGAGAGAAGTACCAAGTGCTCAGTACCAAGTGCCAGGTGGTACTTGCTGGGCGGGCACTGGGCACTCGGTACTAGGCACTAGGCACTTCCATGGCATATCCGTACCGGCACCCGGCCGAGACGCTCGTCATCTCCGAGCACTTCGGCACCCCCGAGGCTCGCACCCTGAAGGGGTGGGAGGCGCTCGGCGGCTACAAGCCCATGCGCACCGCGCTCGGGCTGGACCGCGCCGAGGTCGTGAACATCGTCAAGGCGTCGGGGCTGCGCGGCCGCGGCGGCGCGGGGTTCCCCACCGGGATGAAGTGGAGCTTCATGCCCAAGAAGGAGCCCGGCAAGCCCCACTTCCTCGTCTGCAACGCCGACGAGAGCGAGCCCGGCACCTTCAAGGACCGCGAGCTGATGCGGTGGACGCCGCACGCCCTGATCGAGGGGTGCGTGGTGGGCGCCTACGCCATCAACGCCGAGCACGCGTACATCTACGTGCGGGGCGAGTTCTTCGAGGCGGCGCAGATCATGGCGCGGGCCATCGAAGAGGCGTACGCGGCGGGGTACCTGGGCAAGAACATCATGGGCTCGGGCGTCGACATCGACATCACCCTGCACATCGGCGCGGGCGCGTACATCTGCGGGGAAGAGACGGGGCTGCTCAACTCGCTCGAGGGGCGCCGCGGCGAGCCCCGGGTGAAGCCGCCGTACCCGGCCATTGCGGGCGCCTTCCGCTACCCCACGGCGGTGAACAACGTGGAGTCGCTGATCGCCGCCGCGCACATCGTGCACAACGGCGCCGAGTGGTACAAGCAGTGGGGCACCGAAAAGTCGGTGGGCACCAAGCTGTTCTGCGTTTCCGGCCACGTGAAGCGCCCCGGCAACTACGAGGTGCCGCTGGGCTTCAACTTCCGCGAGTTCATCTACGACGTCTGCGGCGGCACCCCCAGCGGCAAGCCGATCAAGGCGGTGATCCCCGGCGGCTCGTCGGTGCCCATCCTCACGGCCGACGAGCTGGACATCGGCATGGACTACGAGTCGATGGCCGCAGCGGGCACCATGCTGGGGTGCGGCTCGGTGATCGTGATGGATTCCGGCACCAACGTGGTCAAGCAGGTTCGCCGCATGGTGGACTTCTACGCCCACGAAAGCTGCGGCCAGTGCACGCCCTGCCGTGAAGGAACGGCGTGGGCCAGCAAGATCCTGAAGCGCGTGGAGCGCGGCCGCGGCACTCCCGACGACCTCGACACGCTGCTGGACATTTCCGACAAGATGTCGGGGAAGACCATCTGCGTGCTGTCGGACGCGGCCGCCGCGCCCATCGTGTCGTCCATCCAGAAGTTCCGCGACGACTACCTGGCGCTGATGGACGCCGGGCAGCTCGCCGGGGCCGGCGGGCGATGACCGCCGGCCACGACTGAACGAAAGAGAAGCCGGCGATGGCCGAACCGACCCCGACGCCTGAGACCGTTTCCGTCACCGTAGACGGAATGACGCTGGACGTGCCCAAGGGCACGCGCCTGCTGGACGCGTGCGCCCAGGCGGGCGTCGACGTCCCCCACTACTGCTACCACCCCGGCATGTCGGCCCCGGCCCAGTGCCGCATGTGCCTGGTCGAGGTGGAAAAATCGCCCAAGCTGATCCCCGCGTGCGTGGGCTCGGTGACGGACGGCATGGTGGTGCACACCCAGAGCGAGAACGCCCTCAAGGCGCGCGAGGGGGTGCTGGAGTTCTACCTGGTCAACCACCCGCTGGACTGCCCGGTGTGCGACCAGTCGGGCGAGTGCAAGCTGCAGGACTACGTCTCGGCCGAGGGGCCCGCCATGGGCCGCTCGCGCGAGCCCAAGCGGGTGCTGGGGCGCGACGACTTCGGCGGCGACGTGCTGTTCTACGCCGACCGCTGCGTGATGTGCACCCGCTGCGTGCGCTTCATGCGCGAGGTTGCGCAGGACGAGCGGCTGACCGTGGTGCAGCGCGGGAGCCGCGCCGTGATCGACACCTTCTACGACGAGGGGCTGACGGGGAACATCTGGGCCGACAACATCGTCGACATCTGCCCCGTGGGCGCGCTGGTGAGCAAGGACTTCCTTCACAAGGCGCGCGCCTGGGACCTGGACCGCGTTCCCTCGGTCTGCCCCAACTGCAGCATGGGGTGCAACATCCGGCTGGAGACGCGCGACGACCAGGTGATGCGCCTGAAGCCGCGCCCCAACCCCGAGGTGAACGCGCACTGGATGTGCGACTTCGGGCGGCTGAACTACAACTGGATGAACCGCGTGGACCGCATCGAGGCGCCGCTGGTGCGCGACGCCTCGGGACGCCACGCGCCCAAGTCGTGGGCGGAGACGCTCACGCTGCTGGCCGACGCCCTGCGCGGCGCCGCGGGCGGCGCGCGGGCCGTCGTCTCGCCGTTCGAGGCGAACGAGGGGTTGGGCGCGCTGCGCCGGGTGATGGAGGCCGTCGGCGGCGGTGAGGGCGTGTTCCGCTGCGAGCAGGGCGAAGAGGTGGTGCTTCCCGGCTTCCCGGAGCTGGCGCTGCGCCGCGACCGCGCAGCCAACGCCGTGGGCGCCGAGCTGTTCGGCTACGGGCGGACGGGCCGGCCGGACGGCACGGGCGGGCTGGAGTCGGTGGGGGCCCACACGGGCGTGCTCTTCGTCCTGGGCGACGAGCTGGGCGACGCGCCGGCGGACTTCGGGGCGAACGCGTCCCTCTTCGTCTACGTGGGCCAGCACCTGGGCCCCGCGGCGCGCAACGCCCACTTCGTGCTGCCGGCGACCACGTTCGCCGAGATGGAAGGCACCTTTACGAACATCCAGCGCCGCGTGCAGCGCTTCTGGCCCGCGGTGCGGGCGCCGGGAATGGCGCGGCCGGCGTGGCAGATTCTGGGCGTGCTGCTGGCGGGGATCAGCGAGGCGGGGGCGCCGGGAACGGCGGCCGACGCGTTCGCCACGCTGGGCGCGGTACGTCCGGAGTTCGGCCAGCTGGCTTGGGCGGACCTGGGCGCCAACGGGGCGGTGCTTCCCGGCGTGCGCGAGCTGCAGGAAACGGGGGACTGAACGGCAGTACCAAGGGCCAAGTACCAGGTGCCAAGTATCGGGCACTAGGCACTAGGGACTAGTCACCAGGCACTTTCTATAGTCATGCAAGCAGTGCAGACGATCTCGAACCTTCACCAGCCGTCGGACATGGCGTTCCTGGTGTGGTCGATGATCAAGGTGATCGCGGCCTTCAGCGTCGTCATGGTGGTGGTGGCCATGCTGACGCTGATGGAGCGCAAGGTGAGCGCCTGGATGCAGGATCGCCTGGGCCCCAACCGCGTGGGTCCCGGCGGCCTGGGGCAGCCCCTGGCCGACGGCATCAAGAACATCCTGAAGGAAGAGACCAACCCGGCGGAGGCGAACCGGGTGTTCTTCACGCTGGCGCCCATGCTGTCCATCATCCCGGCGCTGGTGACCTTCGCGGTGATCCCGTTCGCGGCGCCGCTCCCCACGCGCTGGGGGGTGATCCCCATGATCGTGGCCGACCTGCCCGTGGGCATTTTGTTCCTGCTGGCGTTCAGCTCGCTGGGCGTGTACGGGATCGTGCTCGCCGGCTGGGCCAGCAGCAACAAGTACGCGCTGCTGGGCGGGCTGCGCGCGGGCGCGCAGATGATCAGCTACGAGATCGCGCTGGGCCTGTCGCTGATGTCGCTGTTCTTCGTGGTCGGCAACGTGGGGCTCCCCGAGATCGTGTACAAGCAGCAGCAGATGAACCTGTGGTTCGCGCTGCCGTTCTCGGTGTCGTTCTTCTTCTTCTGGATCAGCTGCTTCGCCGAGACCAACCGCCTCCCCTTCGACCTTCCCGAGGCGGAGAGCGAGCTGGTGACCGGCTACCACACCGAGTACAGCGCGATGAAGTTCAGCATGTTCTTCATCGCCGAGTACGCGCACGTGCTGACGGTGTCGGCGTTGATGGCCACGCTGTTCCTGGGCGGCTGGGACATCCCCGGCTACGGCGGCGACGACATGCTGGGCTTCGGGGCCGACGGCCGCTGGATCGGCGCGCAGCCGGCTATCTGGAAGACGGTCGTCAGCTTCGGCTTCTTCGCCGCGAAGACCTTCTTCTTCATCCTGATCTTCATGCTGGTGCGCTGGACGGTTCCGCGCTTCCGGTACGACCAGGTGATGGACCTGGGGTGGAAGATCATGCTTCCCGCCGCCCTGGTGGCCGTCGTGGTGACGGGCGCCACGGTGCTGGGGCTGGACAGCGCGGGCGAGCCGTTCGTGCAGGTGGCGCCCGACGGCACGCGCGGGGCCATCACCCTGTTCGGCGGGCTGGTGCTGACGGCGGTGAACGGGGTGATGCTCTTCCTGGTGATGTGGCTGATGGACCGGGGGCGCGTGCTTTCCGGCACGGGCTCGATGGACGAAAAGCGGATTCACGCGCAGCACCTGGCGCGGCGGCGGGCGGAGCAGATGCGCCAGCGGCTGACGACGCCCGGCTCTGCCGTCAGATAGAGGCACGGAACTATGGCGGCCACGGTTCAGATCATGAAGCGCCCGGTGCGGAAGTCGTCGTACATCCGCGCCACGCTTTCGGGGATGGCGCTCACCTTCCGGCACCTGGTGCAGTCGGCGGGCGACCGGTCGGACAAGACCATCCAGTATCCGGACGAGAAGAAGCAGCTGAGCCCGCGGTGGCGCGGCACCCACGTGATGGAGACGCACGACGACGGGCGTCCCAAGTGCGTGGCGTGCGGCCTGTGCCCCACCATCTGCCCGGCCAACTGCATCAAGCTGGTGCCTGGCGAGGACGACCAGGGCAACCGCTACCCGATCGTCTACGAGATCGACGAGTTCCGCTGCATCTTCTGCGGGATGTGCCAGGAGGTGTGCCCGGTGGAGGCCATCCACGTGGGCAACCACTACGAGGCGGGCGAGTACACGCGCGACAACTTCGTGTACGACCTGGACCGCCTGATGAAGCAGACGCACCCCAGCACGCTGCTGTGGGACCCGGCGGACCCAGCCGGGGAGTGAGCGGCTGGCTGTCGTGCGGAAGTGCGTGAGTGCGTGAGTGCGAAAGTAACGGCGGTAGCTTGCTGACGTCCGGGCTGTAAGCGGTCTCGCCAGGCTCGGTCGAACCGCACGGATGTAGAGGAAGCAGTCCGCGAAGGCGGACTTCGTGAAGTTCCAGCCGCGGTTTCAACCGCCACTGGAGGGGGACCGCGCCGGTGTTTTGTCGAGGCGCACGATCGCAGAGGGTGCCGTCCGGAGAGGCGGACTTCGCCGTCGGTCATCGAGGCGCGCCGATGCAGAGGATGCAGTCCGCGGAGGCGGACTTCGGGCCTTTGTTGCCGCGGTTTCAACCGCCCGGGCTGATTGACCACTGGTGGATGAGGGTGCACAACGTGGATACCAGATGCTGACCCAGATCCTGTTCTTCTTCTTCGCGGCCTGCGCCATCGGCTCGGCCGTGATGGTGATCTCGCGGAAGAACCCCGTGTCGAGCGCCCTGTGGCTGATCGGCACCTTCTTCGCGCTGGCCGCCATCTACACCCTCCTGGGCGCCTTCTTCATCGGCATCGTCCAGATCCTGGTGTACGCCGGCGCCATCATGGTGCTGTTCCTCTTCGTGATCATGCTGCTGAACCTGGGCAACGACTACGAGGTGGACATCCGCGGCACCGGGTGGAAGATCATGGCGGGCGGCGCCGCGCTGGTGATGATCGCGCTGCTGGGCCGCATGTTCACCGGCCTTCCGCCCACGGGCGTGGGGGCCGACGTGGGGCACGCCGCCCTGGCGGCGCAGACCGCCGAGCGCGGCACCGTGGGGCTGATCGGCATTCCCATGTACCAGGAGTACGTCGTTCCGCTGCAGGCCACGGCCATGCTGCTGCTGATCGCGGTGGTGGGCGCGGTGGCGCTGGCCAAGAGAAAGATCTGAGGAGCACGTGGAGCACGTTCCGCTGCAGTACTCGCTGGCGCTCAGCGCCATCCTGTTCTCCATCGGCGTGGCGGGGGTGGTCATCCGCCGCAACGCGATCGTCCTGTTCATGTGCATCGAGCTCATGCTCAACGCCGTGAACCTGGCCTTCGTGTCGCTTTCGCCCTACGCCGGGGTGCAGGGGCAGGTGTTCGTCTTCTTCGTGATCGCCGTCGCCGCCGCCGAAGCCGCGGTGGGGCTGGCCATCATCATCTCGGTCTTCCGCCATAGCGAGTCGGTGGACATCAAGAACTTCAGCCTGCTACGGTGGTAGGGGTGATGCTCCTCCTTCAAGCCGCCGAAGCGGCGCACGGCGCGCCGGCCGCCGCCGCGCACGGCGCCGAAGCGGCCTCGCACGGCGCCACGTTCCACCCGGTGCTGCCCTGGCTGATCCTGGCCCTGCCGCTGCTGGGCTTTCTGGTCAACGGCCTGATCGCGCTGTACGCCGCGCGCAAGGCGCTGCCCTCCGTTCCCCCCGTGGGCGACCCGTACTGGGACACGCACGGGCACGAGCACCACGCCCACGCCGCCGCCCCGGCCCTGGCGCACGCCCACGCGGGTGCGCCCAGCGAGCAGGAGCACCTGGATCAGGGCACGCGCCCCAACCCCGGCGACCACGCGGACGATCATGCTCATCACGCCCATGCGCACGACGCGCACGGCCATGATGCGCACGGCCACGACGCGCACGACGACCACGGGCACCACGGCGGCCCCAAGCCGTGGACGCACGTCGCGCCGTCGTTCATCGCGCCGGGCGTGCTGCTGGCGGCGTTCGCCATCGCCGTGCTCAACTGGATGAACATGCGCGGGGCGGGGACGTTCGAGCCCATCCACGGCTGGGACTGGATGCCCGTCGGCGACCTGCAGGTAGGCTTCGACCTGCTGCTGGATCCGCTCTCCATGGTGATGACGCTGATCATCACGGGCGTGGGCTCGCTGATCCACATCTTCTCCATCGGCTACATGAAGGAGGATCCCGGGTACCCGCGCTTCATGGCGTACCTGAATCTCTTCATCTTCTTCATGCTGATCCTGGTGCTGGGATCGTCCTACCCGCTGATGTTCGTGGGCTGGGAGGGCGTGGGCCTGTGCAGCTACCTGCTGATCGGCTTCTGGTTCAAGGAAAAGGCGAACGCGGATGCAGGAAAGAAGGCGTTCATCGTCAACCGCATCGGCGACTTCGGGTTCCTGATGGCGATGTTCCTGCTGTTCGCCAACCTGGGAACGCTGGACTTCGCCGGGGAGAACAGCGTGTTCCAGGCGGCCACTTCGCTGGAGTTCGGCGGGCCGGTGGTGACGTGGATCGCGCTGTTCTTCTTCCTGGGCGCCGCCGGCAAGAGCGCGCAGCTGCCGCTGTACGTGTGGCTGCCCGACGCCATGGCCGGCCCCACGCCCGTCTCGGCGCTGATCCACGCGGCGACGATGGTGACCGCGGGCGTCTATCTGGTCGTCCGCTCGTCCGTGATCTTTACCCTGGCTCCCGTCGCCTCGCTGGTGGTGGCCGTCGTGGGCACGCTGACGGCGCTGTTCGCGGCGACCATCGGCCTGAAGCAGTGGGACATCAAGAAGGTGCTGGCGTATTCCACCGTGTCGCAGCTGGGCTTCATGTTCGCCGCTGTGGGGATGGGCGCCTACACGGCGGGCGTATTCCACCTGATGACCCACGCCTTCTTCAAGGCCTGCCTGTTCCTGGGCTCGGGCGCGGTGATCCACGCCATGCACGGCGCCTTCCACGCCACGCACAACCCGGCCGACGCGCAGGACATGCGCAACATGGGCGGGCTGAAGAAGCACCTGCCGATCACGTTCGCCACGATGGGCATCGCCACGCTGGCCATCGCGGGCGTGCCGCCGTTCGCTGGATTCTTCTCCAAGGACGAGATCATCGGCGCGGCTTGGCTGGGCGCAGGGGGCCACAACCCCCTGGCCGTGGGGCTGGCGCACGAAACCGTAGGTATCAATCCCAAGTGGTGGATGATCGGCATCGGGACGATCCTGTCGATCACGGCTTTCATTACGGCCTTCTACATGGGCCGGATGATGATCTACACCTTCTTCGGCCGATTCCGGGGGACGGATACGGAGCGCAGCCACCTTCACGAGGGCAACTGGACGCTGACGCTGCCGCTGATCGTGCTGGCGCTGCTGTCGACCTTTGGCGGCCTGTTGAACGTCGAAGAGCACGTACCCGTGGTCGAGTGGTTCAACTTCGGGCAGGGCGCAGCGCTGCATCACTGGCTGCAGCCGGTGCTTGCCGGCTCTGAAGGCTACGTGCGTGACAGCCTGGGTGGGTTGGGCGAGGTTCACCACTCTCCTCTCCCCATCATCCTGGCCATCGGCATCGGCGTGGTCGGGCTGGTGCTGGCGTGGGTGCTAGTGAGCAAGAGCAATGACCGCGTGCGGACGGCGGACGTGGAGCCGGCGTACGAGGGCGGGCTGCAGAAGGCGCTCTACAACAAGTGGTACGTGGACGAGTTCTACGACCGCACGGTGGTGAAGCCGGTGAACTTCCTGTCGCGCCTGCAGTGGGGCTTCGACCGCGGCATCGACGGCATGGTCGACGGGTTCGGACGCATGGCGCAGGCGCTGGGGCTGTGGATGGGCCGGGCCCAGACCGGCTACGTGAACACCTACGCGTTCGTGCTGATCGTGGGTGTGCTGGTGGTGCTGGGCAGCTTCATGGCCCTTTGACGCGCAGACGGAAATGGAATCGATCTACCAGAGCCACTGGATCCTCACCTTTTTGATCCTGTTCCCCGTGCTGGGCGCGCTGGCCGCGTACCTGGCGGGCGAGCGGAACGCGCGGAAGGTCGCGCTGGGAGTAGGGATCCTTGAATTACTCGTATCGCTGCCTCTGTTCCAGGAATTCGACCCGACGGGGCGGTGTACCTTCACCGGGTCGGGCGGACTGGTGGGTCTGGGTGTCCGCGACAACGTGAACGTCCTGATGCAGAACTGCGCCAACGCGGCGTGGTTCCCGGACTGGGGCATCCGCTACCAGATCGGGATGGACGGCATCAGCCTGTTCATGGTGCTGCTGACCACGCTGCTGCTGCCGCTGATGGTGCTGGGCTCGTGGACGTACATCCGCGACCGCCAGCGCACCTTCTACCCCGCGCTGCTCACGCTGACGTCGGGCGTGGTGGGCGTGTTCGTGGCCCTGGACATGTTCCTGTTCTACATGTTCTGGGAGATGATGCTGATCCCCATGTACTTCCTGATCGGCGTGTGGGGCGGCAAGGAGCGGGTGTACGCGGCGGTGAAGTTCTTTTTGTACACCACCATCGGCTCGCTGCTGATGCTGGTGGCCATCCTGTACCTGTGGTGGAGGGCCCAGGCCGGCGGCGCGCCGCCCAGCTTCAGCTACTACGCCTTCCTCGAGGTGAAGACCACGTCGGCCGAGCAGTTCCTGCTGTTCCTGGCCTTCGCGCTGGCGTTCGCCATCAAGGTGCCCGTGTTCCCGTTCCACACCTGGCTGCCGCACGCCCACGTGCAGGCGCCCACGGCGGGCTCGGTGATCCTGGCGGGCGTGCTGCTGAAGATGGGCACCTACGGCTTCATCCGCTTTGGCGTGACGCTGTTCCCCGACGCGGCCACGGACCCGCGCACCATCTTCTGGGCGATGGTGCTGGGGGTGGTGGGCATCATCTACACGGCCATGGTGGCGGCGGTGCAGCCCAACGCCAAGAAGCTGGTGGCGTACACCTCGGTGGCGCACCTGGGCTTCGTGATCCTGGGCATCTTCGCCTTCAACCTGCAGGGGCTGCAGGGCGCGCTGCTGGTGATGATCGGCCACGGCCTTTCCACGCCCATGCTCTTCTTCCTGCTGGGCATGCTGTACGAGCGGCGCCACAGCTACGAGATCGAGGACTTCGGCGGGCTGGCGGCCACGGTGCCGCTGCTGTCGGTGATGCTGGTGTTCGCGGCGATGGCCTCCATCGGGCTGCCGGGGACGGCCGGGTTCTTTTCGGAGTTCCTGGTGCTGCTGGGCACCTTCCGCAGCGCGCCCTGGATGGCGCTGATCGCCAGCACCGGGGTGATCTTCGCCGCGTACTACATGCTGCCGATGGTGCAGCGCATCCTGTTCAACCCGCTCGACAAGCCTGCCAACCGCCGGCTGCCGGACCTGAACTTTCGCGAGCTGGCGATCCTGGTGCCGCTGGTGGTGCTGATCCTGTGGCTGGGCTTCTACCCCAAGCCCGTCCTGGACCGCATGGAGCCCGCGGCGAAGATGATTCTGCAGATGAGCGAGCGTTCGACGGTGGTGGAGCCCTTCGGCTTTGCCGCCCTCGACGCCGCCGAACCGACCCGCTGACCCGCGCCCGAGCCGATTGATGGAACTGAACCTGGCCAACCAGGGCCACTACTTCTGGGCGCTGCTGCCGGAAATCGTCCTTTCGCTCTGCGCGATGGCGGTGCTGCTGGTGGACGTGTTCCAGAAGGGCAACCGCTCCGAACCCTCCAGCCGCGCCATCCCCTGGCTGTCCATTGGCAGCCTGGTGCTGACGGCCGTCGCCA
This sequence comes from Longimicrobium sp., assembly GCF_036388275.1. Taxonomy (NCBI): domain Bacteria; kingdom Pseudomonadati; phylum Gemmatimonadota; class Longimicrobiia; order Longimicrobiales; family Longimicrobiaceae; genus Longimicrobium; species Longimicrobium sp. Next base: position 258,134 of record NZ_DASVSF010000100.1, on the reverse strand, counting down.
ACGTGGCGCTGTACCGGATGAGCCACCAGGCCGGGTCGGTGCCGGGAATGGTGGCGCTGGACTCGTTCCGGGTGATCGTGAACTTCATCTGCCTGCTGGCGGCCGGGATGGCGCTGCTGCTGTCGATGGGGTACCTGGACCGGCGGGGGATCAACCGCGGCGAGTTCCACGCGCTGATCCTGTTCGCCACGCTGGGGATGATGCTGATGGCCGGCGCCACCGACCTGCTGATGGTGTTCATCGGCCTGGAGGTGATGTCGGTGGCCATCTACGTCCTGGTGGGCTTCGACCGCCTGGACGCGCGCTCCACGGAAGGCTCGCTGAAGTACTTCCTGCTGGGCGCCTTCACCAGCGCGTTCTTCCTGTACGGCATCGCGCTGACCTTCGGCGCCACGGGGACCACGAACATCGCCACGCTGAACCAGCTGCTGATCGCGGGGAACCGCGACGAGCCCATGCTGATGGCGGGGATGGCGCTGCTGCTGGTGGGCTTCGGGTTCAAGGTGGCGGCCATGCCCTTCCACATGTGGACTCCCGACGCCTACGACGGCGCGCCCACGCCGGTGACGGCGCTGATGGCCACCGGCGTGAAGGCGGCGGCGTTCGCGGCGTTCATCCGCGTGTTCCTGGTGGGCTTCGCGGGTGGGTACGAGCACTGGGCCATCCCCATCTTCTTCATCGCCATGCTCACCATGATCGGGGGCAACCTGATCGCGGCGACGCAGGGCTCAGTGAAGCGGATGCTGGCGTATTCGTCCATCGCGCACGCGGGGTACCTGCTGGCGGCGCTGCTGGCCATCAACTCCGGCGGCCCGGGCGCCTTCCTCTTCTACCTCCTCGTGTACACGCTGATGACGGCGGGTGCCTTCGGGGTGGTGATCGCCAACGCGCGCGGCGCCGACGAGCGGGTGACGCTGGAAGACTACTCGGGGCTGGCGCACCAGAAGCCGCTGCTCGCCGCGGTGTTCTCGATCTTCCTGCTGTCGCTGGCGGGCTTTCCGCTGACGGCGGGGTTCCTGGGCAAGCTGTACATCCTGCGCGCGCTGGTGTCGGCCCCGCAGAACCTGACGCCGATTGCGGTGATCTTGGTGCTGGCGTCGCTGGTTTCGTACTTCTACTACCTGCGCGTGATCGTGGTAATGTACATGCGCCCCGCGCGCAGCGTCGACGAGCACGCCCACGCGCGGCTGCCTCGTCCGGCCATGGCGGGCGTAGTGGCCGCGGCGGCGCTGATCGTGCTGCTGTTCTTTACCGCCGGCGCGCAGGTGTTTCCCGGCGGGATGACCGCGGCGGGGGTGCGTCAGCGCTGGGGGCTCCTGGACCTGGCCGACCGGGGGTGGCAGTCGCTGAACGTGCCCCGCGACGCCGTGGCGTCGTCCGCGGCGGCGGCGGCGGCCCCCTGACGCGACCGGCGTCGGGCCACCGGGAAAGAGCTGCACGGGCCCGGCGGAGTCGCCGGGCCTTGGCGTTTGCACGGGGATTGCACGGGGGATGGACGGGGCTGGCGGGGAGCGAACGCGAGAGGAGCGGATGGCCGTGAACGAGGGCCCGAAGACGGGCCGCGAGGGGCGCCCGGAAGAGCGCCAGGACGAAGCGAAGGGCACGCCGCTGCTGGGCAGCACGCGGCGCAAGGCAGCCGCCGGGCTGGGCGCGGCGGCGCTGGGGGCGTACGCGGTGTACCTGCTGGGTGCCCGCAAGGCGCGCCGCAAGCCGGTGACGGAGCTGCCCAACGCGCTGGGGCTGCCCCTGGAGTACGTGGCGTGGGGCGACGTGTTCTACGCCTACTACCAGCGCGAGGGCACGGGGCGCCCGGTGGTGTTCCTGCACTCCATCAACGCGGTGGCCTCGGCGCACGAGATGCGGCCCATGGTGCGCGCGTTCGCCCGCTACACCGACCGGCCGCTGTTCGCGCTGGAGTGGGTAGGGTTCGGGCACAGCGACCGCCCGGAGATCGCCTACGAGCCGGGGCTGATGGAAGACCAGCTGGAGCACTTCCTGGAGCGCGTGGTGAAGCCCGCGGGCGGGGCCGACGTGGTGGCCCTTTCGCTGGGCGCGGCGTACGCGGCCGAGGTGGCGCGGCGGCGGCCGGACCTGGTGCACGCCCTGGTGGCGCTGGAGCCCTCGGGGCTGGGCAAGAACCCGGGCGCCCTGCCGCGCATCTGGTCGCGGCTGCTGTTCACCCTTCCCGGGGTGCAGCGCGCCTTCTACGACCGGCTGACCACGCCGGAGTCGCTGTACCAGTTCGCGGCCGACAACCTGTTCACCCCCGAGTTCGGCGTGCCGGAGGAGTTCGTGGACTTCGCCGCCGAGACCTCGCGGATGGAGGGGGCCGCCCTGCCCCTGGACGACTTCCTGAGCGGGCGGATGTTCCCGCGCGACTCGGCCGACGCCTTCCGCCGCCTGCGGCAGCCGCTGCTGGTGATCCATGGCACGGTGGAGAACCGCCGGGAGGAGAACTACGACCGACTTCCCGAGCTGGACGGCCGCCCCAACGTCACCGTCGTGGGCCTTCCCACGGGCGGGCTTCCGCACTGGGAGCGGGCCGTCGAAGTGTGGGAGCGCGTCCGCGACTTTCTGGACGCGGCGGGCCCGCGCGCCTGAGCGCGGGCCGCCGCCCCATCGATCTTTTTCCGAGATCCTACGGAGACGCCATCATGCCGATGTCTGGGTTCCGCCGTTTGCCCCTGGCGCTCGCCGCCGCGTTGCTCGTGGCCGCATGCGGAAGGGGCGGGGAGAAGGGCGCGGGGGGGCCGGCGAAGATGGATACCACGAACAAGGAGTGGGAGGACGGGCTGTCGTCGCAGCAGGTGGAGACCGAGGCCAAGGCGCTTTCTCCCGAAGAGGCGGCGCGAATGGGGATGGCCGTCGACACCACCATTCACCTGGAGGCGCTGGACGCGCGCGACTCCGCGCTGGTGGAAGGGGGCCGGGTGAGCGCGCCGGCCCGCGGCGACACCGCAAGCGTCCCGGTTCGCGTGGACAGCACGCCCTGAGCTTTACCGCCGCCCGGGCAGAGATGAACGCAGGGAGCCGAAAGTGCTCTCTGCGTTTTCTTTCATCCGAACGATGAGCGCGGTACGCGCCGAGCCGCGTCCGCCATGCCGCGGGACGGGGCGTCATATGGAATCGGTCGGACAGGGAACGACGTTCCGGCGCAAAACGCGCTTCAGGACGCCGTCGGCACATCCCAAGCCGCGAGTCTGCAACGGTTTTCTGTATCAACACACTTGCGTTCATCAAAACAACACTTATTTTGTAGTACGCTAAACCCCACCTCGCCGAAAACGCACCCCGGCCGCGAGGCCGGTCCGCAAAGCCACAGGTCTCCCCGAGACAGCTGGGCTACCGAAGAAGGGCGCCGCCGGACCGCTGCGCCGGCAATCTGTTCGCCTCCTCCCGCTCATGATCACTACCCCCGTATTCCGGCTCGCAACGAGCCGGCAGACCCGTGTGGCATTCGCCGCGCTGGCGCTCCTCGGCGCCGCGTGCGCCGACCTGGAGAACCCGGCTGCCCCCACAGGCGTGGCGGCGTTATCCATCTCCGACGCCGCGCACGGCGGCACCCCCGGCTTCTTCTGGCTGCCGCCGATGGCCAGGAACCCCGGCGCGGCCGGTGCGCTGGACACGGATCTCGATCCCACCGTCACCATCTGCGCGTGGTCGGGCACCACCTGCACCTCGCCCGTGGCCGCGTACACGCGGGCGGGCGGCACTGGTGGCGAGGCGGTGAAGGTTTCCGACTCGCACTACCACGTCAACTGGCACACCCGGCAGTTCTCGCTGAGCGAGGCGCAGGTGTACCGCGTTCGCGTGAGCGTGGGCTCGCGTGAGCTCGGCCATGCCGACGTGCGCGTGGTGGCGAACGGTTCGGCGGCGCGCGGCGTGGACGGCACCCGGTACGTCGCCGTGGTGAACGGGCAGACGCTGGCGGTGAAGTTCCGCATCGAGACGGGGATCCCCGGGGCCGTCATCGTCACCCCGGGGACGGCGACGGTGCTCCCCGGCGAAACCCGGCAGTTCACCGCCGTGGTCACCGACCTGCACGGCAACGTCATCGCCGGTGCGCCGGTCACCTGGTCGTCGAGCATCGCCAGCGTGGGCACGGTAGACGCGAATGGGCTGGCGACGGGGAGCCAGACGGGGTTCACCTCCATCACGGCGACCAGCGGGTCCGTCACCGGGAGCGCCGCGCTGATCGTCGACGAGCCGATCCACCGCTGGCACCTGATGGAGCCTGCCCACGACCAGGGCAACTGGGCGTTGTGGGGCACGTCGGTGAACAACATCTACGCGGCCAACTGGACCAGCGTGCTGCACTTCGACGGGGTGAAGTGGAGCAACGTCGACACCGTGCAGTGGCACGGCACGCTCGACATCTACGGCACCTCGGCCGACGACATCTACGCCGTGGGGCAGGCCGGGCGCATCCTGCACTTCGACGGGCAGGTGTGGGCCCAGGAGCAGTGGGATGGCCAGAGCGTGTACCCCCTTGCCCTGGGCAACTGGTACACGCCTTCGCCCAACATCTACCTCTGGGGCGTGTGGGCCGCCGGGCCCAACGACTGGTTCGTGGTGGGCGACCGCGGAACCATCCTGCGCGGCAAGGCGGGGAGCTGGACGCCCATGAACAGCGGCGTCACCACGCTCCTTCGCCGGGTGTGGGGCACCTCGGCCAGCAACGTGTACGCCACCGGCGACGGGGGCGTGCTGCTTCACTTCGACGGCACCGCGTGGTCGAAGGTGACGCTGCCGGAGATCGTCGACATGTGGGGCGTGTGGGGCTCGTCGGCCAGCGACGTGTACGTCGTGGGCGCCGGCGGCAAGGTGTTCCACTACGATGGCGCCTCGTGGTCCATGATCCAGCTTCCCACGCAGAACTTCCTGTACGCCGCGTGGGGAACGTCGGCAAGCAACGTGTTCGTCGGCGGGTCCGGCGGCACCATCTACCGGTGGAACGGCGCGCGGTGGATCATGGAGGAGGCGCCGGCCCAGCAGGTGTTCGACTTCTGGGGTCCCACGGGCACCGACGTGTTCGCGGCCCTCAGCGGCTGGTCGATCCTGCGCCGCTGACGTCCACTCTTCCGGGATGACGAGAGGGCCGGCCCCGCACGCGGGGCCGGCCCTCTTCGTATTCCGCCGCCCCTTGTGGAACCTCCCGATGTGTGTCACTGTACGCACCGTTCCGCGAGTGAAGATACGCATCTCCAAGGACGTAACTGCATGCCACGTAACTTGTTCGCCCGCCTGGGCGCGCTGGCTCTGGCGGGCTTCGCGGCCGGCTGCGCCGGAACGGTCGTTCCGCCGGCGGAAGCGCCCGTCGCGGTAGCCCAGTCCGCCGCGGCGGCCACGCCGGAGCAGGCCGCCGCCTTCATCGCCGAGAGCGAGGCCGAGCTCCGCGAGCTGTCGCTGCGCTCCAACCAGGCGGGGTGGGTGGCCGCCACCTACATCACCAGCGACACCGAGGCCCTTTCGGCCGAGGCGCAGAAGAACCTGAACGTGGCCATCCAGCGCCGGGCGCTCACCGCGCGGCGCTATGACGACGTGCAGCTTCCCGCCGCGCAGCGCCGCAAGCTGAACCTGCTCAAGCTGGCCCTGGTCGCGCCGCCGCCGGGGAACCCGGAAGAGGCGTCGGAGCTCACCCGCCTGACGGTGGGGATGGAGGCCGACTACGGGCGCGGGCAGTACTGCCGCGCCGCGGGCGCGTGCCTGGACATCGGCGCGGCGTCGCGCATCATGGCCACCAGCCGCGATCCGCGGGAGCTGCGCGACGTGTGGCAGGGCTGGCACGCCGTCGGCGCGCCCATGCGCCAGCGGTACTCGCGCTTCGTGGAGCTTTCCAACAAGGGCGCGCGCGAGCTGGGGCACCCTAACACCGGCGCCATGTGGCGCTCGGGCTACGACATGCAGCCCGACCAGTTCGAGGCCGAGGTGGAGCGGCTGTGGCAGCAGGTTCGCCCGTTGTACGAGTCGCTTCACGCGTACGTCCGCACGCGGCTGGTGGAGCAGTACGGGGCGCAGGTGGTGCCGGCCAACGGGATGATTCCCGCGCACCTGCTGGGGAACATGTGGGCGCAGGAGTGGGGGAACATCTACCCGCTGGTGGCGCCCCGCAACGCGGCGGGCGCCGGCTTCGACCTGACAGAGCTGATCCGTCGCAAGGGGCTGGACGCCCGCGGGATGACGCAGTACGGCGAGCGTTTCTTCACCTCGCTGGGCTTCGATTCGCTGCCGGCCACCTTTTGGGAGCGGTCGATGCTCACGCAGCCGCGCGACCGCGAGGCGGTGTGCCATGCCAGCGCGTGGAACGTGAACGACGAGGACGACGTGCGCATCAAGATGTGCATCGAGCCCACGGGCGAGGACTTCGTCACCATCCACCACGAGCTGGGCCACAACTTCTACCAGCGCGCCTATCGCGTGCAGCCGCAGCTGTTCCGCAACGGCGCGCACGACGGCTTTCACGAGGCCATCGGCGACGCCATCGCGCTTTCCATCACCCCCGCGTACCTGAAGCAGGTGGGGTTGCTGGAGCAGGTGCCCGCCCCCGCGGCCGACACGGCGCTGCTGCTGCGCCAGGCCATGGACAAGGTGGCGTTCCTGCCCTTCGGCCTGATGGTGGACAAGTGGCGGTGGGGCGTGTTCTCGGGGCAGATCACTCCCGCCAACTACAACGCGGCGTGGTGGGAGCTGCGCAATCGCTACCAGGGCGTCTCGGCGCCGGTGGCGCGCTCCGAGGCGGACTTCGACCCGGGTGCCAAGTACCACATTCCGGCGAACACGCCGTACATGCGGTACTTCCTGGCGCGCATCCTCCAGTTCCAATTCTACCGCTCGCTCTGCCGCGAGTCGGGGCACACGGGGCCGCTGTACCGGTGCTCGTTCTACGGCAGCGAGCAGGCGGGCGCCAAGCTGGCGACGATGCTGGAGGCCGGGCAGAGCCAGCCGTGGCAGGAAACGCTGTTCGCCATGACCGGCGAGCGGCAGATGGACGCGGGCGCGATGATGGAGTACTTCGCGCCGCTCAAGGAGTGGCTGGACCGCCAGAACGCGGGCAAACCCGTCGGCTGGTAGACGGATCGGGGTTCTCACACGGAGTTCGCGGAGGAGGTTGTTCCGCGGCCTCCGTGCTAGCGTGGCGGGCGATCAGAGGGTAGCGGGGTTCCCTCCCTCCGGCTTCAGCGGCAGTACCAGCCGTGCTTCGCAGCCGCGCGCGTCCTCGCGGTCCACCAGCTCCACCCGCCCCCCGTGCGCCTCGGCGATCTGCTGGCTGAGCACCAGCCCGATACCGCTGCCATGGGGCTTCGTCGTGAAGAAGGGAACGAACAGGCTGGTCGCCGCCGCGATGCCAGGCCCGTCGTCCCGGATCCAGAGCCGTACGAAGCGCGCGTCCACGCTCCAGCCCACCTCCACCCCGCCACCGGTTTCCGCCGCCGCCTCGGACGCGTTGGCCAGGAGGTTGATCAGCACCTGCTCCAGCTGGTCGGAGTCCGCGTCCAGCGCCACGGGCGGACCGCCCACTAGGCGGATGGGCCGCCGCGTCTCCAGCCTCACGGCGCGGTGCACCAGCTCGCTCACCTCCACGCGCCGCCTGCGGGGCGGGGGAAGCCGCGCTAGCCGCGCGTAGCTGGTCATGAACCGCCCCAGGGCCTCCGCCCGTCCCGCGATGACGCCCAGCCCCTGCGCCAAGTCGTCGTCGAAGTCGGGCGGCGGGGGGTCGCGGCGCATCACGTCCAGCAGCCCGCGGGAGATGGACTGGATGGGGGTGAGCGAGTTGTTGATTTCGTGGCTCAGCACGCGGATCAACCGCCGCCAGGCGCCGCGCTCCTCCTGCCGCAGCATCTGCCCCACGTCGGAAAGCACCAGCAGCTGATGAGGCACTCCTTCCTGCCGGAAGGTGGCCCTGCGCACGTCCCATCGCCCGGCGCCCCCAGGAAAGGCGTGCTCCACGATGGGCGAGGTCTGCCGCCGCAGCAGGGGCTCGAGCCCCGCCTCGACCGCCGACGCCCCCACCAGGCTCTCGGCCGAACGCCCCAGCAGCCGCTCAGCCGCGCGGTTGGCGAACTGGATGTGCCCCCGGTCGTCGAGCGCCAGCACCACCGCGTCCAAGTTGGCCAGCACCGCACGGAGCAGCGCACCCGCCTCGAGGCCGCCCAGCCGCTGCCGCCGTAGGTGGTCGGCCAGGCCGTTCAGTTCCAGCCGGGCCAGCCCTAGCGGGTCGTCGGCCCGGGCACCGCGGGCGCGCACCGAGTAGTCGCCGATGCGCAGCGCCCCGATCAGGTTGGCGATGGTCTGCACCGGGCGGGTGAACCGGTGGCGGAGGGCCTGGGCCCCCGCGATCCACACGGTAGGGAGCAGGAGCGACAGGCCCCAGCGCAGCCAGGGCGGGGCGGGAAGGGCCCAGGCAAGCGCGAGGGCAGCGGCCGTCCCGGGGAGCCCGGCGGCCAAGGCCAGCAGCAGCACCTGCCGGTCGGAGCGGGCCGGCCAAGTCACGCGTCGAGCCCGTGCTTCTGCAGCCGGCGATACAGGGCGCTGCGCGAGATGCCCAGCGCCTCGGCGGCGTGGCTGACGTTGCCGCCGTGGCGGTCCAACGCCTTGCGGATGATGTGGCGCTCGGCCGTTTCCAACGGCATTTCCTCGAGCCCATCCGCCCCCCGCGCCGCGGCGGGGCGCAGGTTCAGGTCCCCCGGCGTCACGCGCTCGCCGCTGGCCAGCAGCACCGCGCGCTCCACCGTGTGGGCCAGCTCGCGCACGTTGCCCGGCCAGGGGTAGTCCAGCAGGGCGCGCATGGCGTCGGGCTCGAAGGCGTTCACCGCCTTGCGGTAGCGGCCGGAGAAGCCCCCGAGGAAGTGGGTGGCGAGCACGGGAATGTCGTCGCGCCGCTCGCGCAGGGGCGGCACGTGGATTTCCACCGTGTTGATGCGGTACAGCAGGTCGCCGCGGAACCGCCCCTCTGCCACCTCGTGGTGAAGGTCGAGGTTGGTAGCCGAGATCAGCCGCACGTCGGCCGTGCGCGGCTGGGTAGAGCCGACCCGCTGGAACTCGCCCGTCTGTAGCACCCGCAGGAGCTTGGCCTGCAGCGCCATGGGCATCGTGCCGATCTCGTCCAGGAAGAGCGTGCCCCGGTGGGCGGCCTCGAAGTACCCCACCCGCTCGGAGCGGGCGTCGGTGAAGGCGCCCTTCACGTGGCCGAACAGCTCGCTTTCCACCACCCCCGTGGCGATGCCGCCCGCGTGTACGGTCACCAGCGGGCGCGAGGTCCGCGACGAGCCGGCGTGAAGGCGGCGGGCCACCACCTCCTTCCCCGTTCCGTGCTCGCCGGTGATCAGCACGCTGGCGTCGGAGGGCGCGATGCGCTCCAGCATGGCCACCATCTCGCGCATGGCGCGAGACTCGCACACCAGCGACGGAGTGCCATCCTGCGGCAAACGCGCGTTCTCGTCCTCCAGCTGGCGGCTGTGCCGCAGGGCCCGCCCCAGCTCCACCTGCGCGCGCAGGGTGGTCACCAGCCGGTGGTTGTCCCACGGTTTCTCGACGTAGTCGCGCGCGCCCAGGCGCATGGCCTCGACGGCCCCCTCGACGCTCCCCCACGCCGTCATCACCACCACGGGAAGGGCGGGGTGCACGGTGCGCATGCGCCGCAGCAGGTCCAGCCCCTCGGCGCCGGAGGTGGTGTCGCGCGCGTAGTTCAGGTCCAGCAGCACGACGTCGAAGTCGTTCGCCTGCAGCTGCCGGGCGACGGCGGCCGGCGAGTCGGCCGTTTCCACTCGGTATCCCTCCGCCTTCAGGAGCAGGCGAAGGGCTTGCACGATGTCGGGCTGGTCGTCGGCGACCAAGACGCGGATCTGATCGGGGGCGGCCACGGGCATGGCGGTGCGGGGATGGGGGATGCGCTCGGCCTTCTGCGGCAATCTACGGCATCGGGCGCATCACCGCCGCCCCCGTGGCGCGCTCCAGCTCGGCGGCGGCGCGAAGGCGCGCGTGCCGGGCCAGCGCGGCCTGCCGCGCGGCCTCGGCCCAGAGGGCGTTCGCGTTCAGCCGGTCGGTGAGCGTGCCCAGCCCCACCCGGTACCGCTCCTCGGCCTGCTCGCGCTGCCGCTCGGCCAGGGCCAGGTTCAGCGCGGCACGCTCGCCTACCCCCCCCGCGCGCACCCAGCGCTCCAGCCCCACCTCCACCTCGCGCTCGATCGTGCGCCGCGCCGCGCGCCCGTCGGCGTCCGCGGCCAGCAGGGCCGCCGCGGCGCGCTGGCGTTCGGCCCACAGCTGGCCGGAGCGTTCCAGGGGCGACCAGGCCAGGGACAGCCGGTAGTACGCCTGCGCGTTGCGGGGCTCCATGGTGAAGGCCTCGCGCGTCTGCCCCCACTCCGACCAGACGCGGTCCATCCCCACCGTCACCGTGGGGAGCAGCCCCAGCCGTCCGGCCCGTACGGCTCGGGCCGCCGCCTGGCGCTCCGCCGCCGCGCCGGCCAGCACGGGGCTGGCGGCAGACATACGCGCGCGAAGCCCGGCCGTATCCACGGCGGCCAGAGGTTCGGGTGCCTGCAGGGGGGCTCCCAGGTCCCCTTCCATCCCGGTCCGCTCGTACAGCGCCAGCCGCCGCGCCCGCGCGTCGCCTTCGGCCTCGATGACGGCCAGGTTGGCTTCGCTGGCCGCCAGCCGCGCCTGCAGCAGGTCGATCTCGGGAACGTCGCCCGTTTCGAACCGCGCCTGGGCCGTGCGCTCCAGCTCGCGCGCATGGGCTTCCTGCGCGCGGCGCACCTGCACCAAGGCGTCCGCCTCCAAGGCGTCCAGGTAGGCCAGGGTGGCCTCGGCGGCGGCCTTCACCCGTGCGGCGCCCAGCTCGTGGCCGGCCGCCCGGGCCCGGGCGCGAGCCACGGAAGCCGCCGCCAGGTTGCGGCCCCCCGCGAACACCGTCCAGTCCACCGAGACGACGGCCGCGGTGCCGAAGGTGTACCGCCGCTCGACCAGCGAGTCGGGAAGCTGTACGATTCCGCCCGTCACGGGGTCCGTGGCCGTGCGCTGCAGCACGTCGGAGCGGTTGAGCCCGGTGGAAAGCGAAAGGCGCGGCAGCATGGGGGCGAAGCTTTCCGTGACGCTGGCGCGCTCCAGCAGGCCGGCGGCGCGCGCCCGCTGGATCTCGGGGCTGCCCTCCAGCGCCGATGCCACCGCGCGCTCCAGCGTCAGGGGCGCCGCGTCCTGCGCACGCAGGGACGAGGGGGCGGAAAGCAGGGCCGCTAGGGCCACCAGGGTGGCGGCCGTGCGGTGTGGGGTCATGGGGCTCATCGCGGGCCGAAGGTTGGAAAGGGGGTCATCGGCGGATGCGCAGGCGCTCCACCCCGTCCCAGCGCGAAAGGTCGGACAGGATCACTTCGTCGCCCGGCTGCAGCCCGCTCACCACCTCCACCGAGTTCACCGAGGCCCGGCCCAGCCGCACGGGAACGCGCACGGCCGAGGCGCCCCCGTCCACCAGCTTCCACAGCGAGGCGCCGCCCTCCGGCTGCGCGTACGCCGGGCGGCCCATGTGGAGCACGGAGGGGAGCCGGTCGATCTCCACGGTGCCGTCGACGCTCAGGTCCGGGCGGGCGCCGCGGGGCAGCTCGCCCTCGAGCGCGATGTCCACCGCCACCGAGCCTCCCTGTACGGCGGGATCGATGCGCACCACCCGGCCGGGCACCACGCCGCTGCGGGTGTCGATGCGCGCGGGCTGCCCCACGGCCAGGTCGCGGGCCTGGCCCTCGGGAATGCGAAGCACCGCCTTCAGCCGGCCCGGCTCGACCACGCGGGCCAACGTGGTGCCCGGGGTCACCCACTGCCCCACCTGCAGGGGAAGCTCCTGCACCACTCCGGCGGCCCCCGCGCGCACCTGCATGGAGGTTGCGCGCTGGGCGTGGAACTGGACGATGCTGCGAAGCCGCTCCACCTGCGCGCGCTGCACCGCCATACGCGAGCCAGCCGAGCGCTCCAGCACCCGCAGCTGCTCCTCGTCCATCCGCAGCCTCTCCCCCAGTTCGCGCGCGCGGTCTTCCGAGCGGGCCAGCTCCATCCGGGCGATCAGCCCCCGGGCCGCGAGCTCGCGGTCGGCCTCGGCACGTCGGTGCGCCTCGCGCTGCTCGCCGCGCAGGGTGGAAAGCCCCCCCTGCAACTGAAGCCGCTGCGTCTGCAGCGTCGACTGCAGCCCCGCCATCTCGGCCTGGGCCTGGGCCAGCTGCCGCTCGGCGTCGAGCGCCTCCAGCTGCACGTCGGGGTTGCTGAGCTCCAGCAGCACCGTCGCCGGCTCCACCCGGTCGCCCGGCTGCACCAGCAGCCGCTCCACCCGCCCGCCCGTGCCCGCGGGGACCCACCGGATGCGCTCGGGTACCAGGGTGCCGGGGCCTCGCACCGCGCGCACCATCTCGCCGCGCTCCACCGTGTCGGTGACGATCTCGCCGCGTTCCACCGAGGGCACGGCGGGCTCCAGGCGCGACACGGCGGCGAAAAGGAGCAGGAGCGCGGCCGTGGCCGCCGTGCCCCACGCGAGGCGGCGGTTGCGGCGGCTCTTGAGGTCGGTTCGGCGTACGTCCACGGGAGCGTCCGGGATCAGGGGGAGAACGGGAGTGGCTGCGGTGCCGGGGTAAAGGAAACCTTGTGCCGCGCGCCGTCGAAGGCCCAAGTGTCTGCGGGAGACGTGTTTGCGCCCGGAGTGCCCGCCGCCTGCAGGGCGCGCGCCTGTCCGCTGCCGGGAATCGCGGTCCCATTTTCGGACACCGCCGCCGACACGTCCGGACGCCATCCAGGTACCGGCTGCTGTTCGTTTCCGGCGCACGCCGTCCCACGAGCGGACACCCGCAGCCAGTTGGGAAAGAATGTCCTTTCCCGCAAGTCGTTGAGCAGGAGTGAGATGCGCGTTCGCCGACACCTGGCACGTTCCGTGTTTGTCCACCTTGCCGGACAGTCGCGGCGAAAAGCGGGAGAAGATGCCCCCGCTTCGTTTCGCGCCCCGCTTTCACCCTCGGACCCCGGTGCCGACATGCGTGCCTTCCACTTCGCCGCCCTGGCCGCGGCCCTCGTCCTGGCCGCCCCGCGGGCCGCCGCGCAGGACCCCCCGCTGGTTCGCGGCACGGGGGTTCCTGGCACCGTGCACCGCGACGTGGCCGGCGTTCGCCGCGTGGTCTTCGACGCGCCGGCGCTGCTGGTGATCCGGCCCGGGCCCGCCGAGCTCCGTATCGAGGGCGACGCCAACCTGGTGGAGCGGGTGACCTCCCGGGTCGGCGCCGACGGCACCCTGGTGGTCGGCACGGGCGACGTGCAGGTGCAGCCCGTCCGCCGCCTGCGCCTGTACCTGGGGGTGCCCGCGCTCGAGGCGGTGGAAATGACGGGAAGCGGCGAGCTGGAGGTGGAGGGGGTGAGCGCCCCCGAGTTCTCGTTCTCCCTCTCCGGCTCGGGAAGCGCCCGGCTGGCGGCGGTTCGGGCGGGGCTGCTGCGCCTGTCCGTTTCCGGCTCTGGCCCCACGCAGGTGGCGGGACGGGCGGACCGGTTGGAGGTCAGCCTGAGCGGCTCGGGCTCCATCGACGCCGAGGCGCTCGCCGCCGGCTCGGCGCGCGTCCAGGTTACGGGAAGCGGCTCGGCCGCTCTGGCGGTGAGCGGCCGGCTCGACAGCCTCATCGACGGAAGCGGCGCGGTGACCAACCGCGGTCCTGAGCCGCTGGCCGGCACGGCCGCGCGCACGGGCGCCCGCTGACCTCTACTTCATCCACCCCGGAAAGCAGCCCCATGACGGCCCCCAACGACGACGCGCTGATCAGGCTCGACAACGTTTCCAAGGTGTTCTACACCGACGAGGTGGAGACGCACGCCCTCGCCAACGTGCACCTGGCCATCCGTCCCGGTGAGTTCGTGGCCATTGCCGGCCCCTCAGGGTGCGGCAAGAGCACCCTGCTTTCCATCCTGGGGCTGCTGGATTCGCCCAGCGGGGGCGAGTACCGCCTGTCGGGAGCCCCGGTGCAGAGCCTTTCGGCCGCCGAGCGGGCGCGGATCCGGAACCGGGAGATCGGGTTCATCTTCCAGTCGTTCAACCTGATCGGCGACCTGTCGGTATTCGAGAACGTGGAGTTGCCGCTCACCTACCGCGGCATGCCCGCGGCCGAACGCCGGAAGCGGGTGGAAGATGCGCTGGAGCGGGTGCAGATGTCGCACCGCAACGCGCACTACCCGGCCCAGCTTTCCGGGGGCCAGCAGCAGCGCGTGGCCGTTGCCCGCGCCATCGCCGGCACCCCCGCCGTGCTGCTGGCCGACGAACCCACCGGCAACCTGGACTCGGCCAACGCCGGCGCGGTGATGGAGCTGCTGCGCGACCTTCACCGCCAGGGGTCGACGCTGGTGATGGTGACGCACGACCCGCGCTTCGCGGAGTACGCGGGACGCCAGGTGCACCTGTTCGACGGCCAGGTGGTGGAGGACGGCACCACCGCACCGTCCACCGGCGCCGCCACCCCGGCCGGCGTGGCCTGACGGGCTCCTCTTCCATCTCCCCGGGCGCGGCCCCCTCCGCGCCTTCCACGCACACCCCGACGAGGCGCGGTATGAGCTCGGTGGCACAGGACCTCCGGTACGCGGCGCGAAAGCTGGCCCGCAGCCCCGGATTTACGCTGGTGGCGGTGCTTACCCTGGCGCTGGGCATCGGCGCCACCACCGCCATCTTCAGCGTGGTGCACGCGGTGCTCCTTCGCCCGCCCCCCTACCCGGAGCCCGGGCAGTTGGTCGTGGCGGCCGAGCTGACGGCCAAGGGCGAGGAGATGCCCGTGGCCGGGCTGAACTTCCAGGACTGGCGCGCGCGGGCCCGCGGCTTCCAGGGGATGGCCGCCTACAGCGGCGGCCAGGCTACGGTGCTGGGCGGCTCCGAGCCGGTGCGTCCGGAGGTGACCGCCGTCTCCACCGACTTCTTTTCGCTGATGCGCACGCGCCCGGCTCAGGGCCGCGTGTTCACCCCGGACGAGACGAAGCCCGGCGGACCGCCCGTCGCCGTGGTGTCGCACGAGTTCTGGCAGAACTTTCTGGGCGGGGCCGCCGACCTGTCGGCCCGGCCCCTGGAGCTGTTCGGCACCAGCTACTCGGTGGTGGGGGTGATGCCCCCCGGATTCCGCTTTCCAGTGAGGACGGCCGTGTGGACCCCCGAAACCCTGGCCGAGCCCGGCGCCCGCAGCGGCCACAACTGGAACGTCGTGGGGCGGCTGAAGCCCGGGGTGGAGGTGGATGCCGCGCGTGACGAGCTCAACGGGATCCAGCAGGCGCTACGGGCCGAGCACGGCAAGGAGGTCGACGGCGCGGCCGTGCAGCTGATGACCCTGCAGGATTCTCTCGCGGGGAACGCGCGGCGCCCCCTGCTGCTGCTGCTGGGGGCCTCGGCGCTCGTGCTGCTGATCGCCTGCGCGAACCTGGCCAGCACGCTGCTGGCCCGCGGGGCCGCGCGCCGCCAGGAGATGGCGGTCCGCGCCGCGCTCGGCGCCGGGCGAGGCCGGCTGACGCGGCAGCTGTTCACCGAGGGGCTGCTGCTGGCAACCGTTGGCGCCCTGGCCGGGGTGGCGGTGGCGGTGGTCCTGGTGCGGGTGCTGGCCTCGCTCTCGCCCGCGGGCGCGCTGGGCCAGCTCGAAGGCGTGCGGCTGAACGGGCCCGTCCTGGCCTTCGCCCTTCTGGCGGCCGTCCTGGCCGCGGTACTGTTCGGCCTCTTTCCGGCGCTGCGCACCTCGGGAACCGACATGGGGCGCGAGCTGGCGGGAACCCGCGCGGTGGCGGCGCGGGGCCGGGGCACGCCGTGGAACCTGCTGGTGGGCGCCGAGGTGGCCCTGTCGCTCCTGCTGCTGGTGGGCGCCGGGCTGCTGATCCGCAGCTTCCTGGAGGTCAGCCGCGTGGAGCTTGGCTACGAGACGGCGGGAGTGTTGACGGCGGACCTGGCGCTTCCCGAGACGGCCTACCCCGACACCACCGACGTGGCGGCCTTTCATCAGGCGTTTCTCGCCGAGCTGGCCACCGTTCCCGGGGTCAGGCACGCGGGGATCGTCAACCTCCTTCCCCTGGGTGGAGGGAACATCAACGGCGGCTTCGACGTCGAGGGGCGCGAGCCGGGCACCGGCTACGCCGACTACCGCGTGGCCAGCGCCGGCTACTTTCAGGCCATGGGCATCCCGCTGCTGCGGGGCCGGCTCTTCGACCCGGAGCGCGACCGGGCGGGATCGCCCGACGTGGGCATCATCAACCGCGCGCTGGCCGAAAAGCTCTGGCCCGGGCAGGACCCGCTGGGGCAGCGCATCCGCAACCTGGCCAACGACAGCTGGGTGTACGGCGACCGCTGGATCACCATCGTGGGGGTGGTGGGCGACGTGCGGCACTGGGGGCCGCTCAGCGACCCGGCCGCCGAGGTGTACGTCCACTACGCCCAGCGCCCGTTCCGGGCCCGCTACGCCACCCTCGCCGTGAGCTCGTCGGTGCCCCCCGCCTCGCTGGTGGCCACGGTGCGCAGCCGCCTGTCTGCGCGGGCGCCGCAGGTGCCCACTGAGTTCCGCACCATGGAAGAGCGGGCCGCCGAGGCGGTGGGCACCCGCCGCTTCACGATGGCCATGCTCACCCTGTTCGCCGGGCTGGCGCTGTTCCTGGCCGCGGTGGGCATCTACGGGGTGATCTCGTACCAGGTGGTGCAGCGCACCCGCGAGCTGGGCATCCGGCTGGCCCTGGGCGCCACCGAGGGCGCGGTGCGCGCCATGGTGATCCGCGGATCGATGGCGGTCGTGGCGGCCGGGCTGGCGGTGGGCGCGGTGGGGGCGTACCTGCTGACCGGCACCGTGCGGGGCCTGCTCTTCGGCGTCGAGGCCACCGACCCCGCCACCTTCGCCGCCGTGGTGCTGCTGCTGGCCGCGGTGGGGCTGGCCGCCAGCTATCTTCCCGCCCGGCGCGCCACCCGGGTGGACCCCATGATTGCCCTGCGCAGCGAATGACGCCTTCGCCGGGGCTGCGGGAGGGCGCCGAGGCCGTCGCCGCGCTCCTGCGCGAAGCCGCCGTGGAGGCGCGCGGGGGAAGCATCGTGTGGCTGGGGCCGCCGTCGGCCGACGGACGGCCTACGGTGCTCCCCCCCCACCTGTACGACGGCACGGCCGGCATCGCTCTGTTCCTCGCTGCGCTGGACCGGGCCCGGGGGACCGACGAGCACCGCGAGACAGTGCTGCGGGCGCTGGCGCCGCTGGCCGGCCGCCTGCGCGAACTGGCGGCCGACTCCGCGCGGGCCGCCGCGGCGCGGATGCCTTTGGGCGGCATGGTGGGGCTGGGCTCGTTCATCTGGGCCCTGACACGCGCCGGGGAGTGGACGGGCGATGCCGGCCTGGCCGAAGGCGCGCGCGCGGGTGCCGCCCTCGTCACCCCCGCCCGGGTGGCCGCCGACGACCAGCTCGACGTCGTGGCGGGGGCCGCGGGCACCCTCCTGGCCCTGCTGGCGCTGGATGACGAAGGGAAGTCCGGCGGCGCGGACGGGGCGGGGCCGCTGGACGCCGCCCTGCGCTGCGCGGCACACCTGCTGGAGCGGCGGGTGGGAAGCCCCGGCACGAGGGCGTGGCCAGGGGCCGACAACCCGCCGCTGAGCGGCTTCGCGCATGGAGCGTCGGGGATCGCCCACGCCCTGCTGCGGCTGTACGCGCGCACCGGCAGGGCGGAGCTGCGCGACGCGGCGCTCGAGGGCTTCGCCTACGAGCGCACCCTCTTCCACCCCCCGGCCGGCACCTGGCTGGACCCGCGCACGGGCCGTCCCCTGGAGCAGACCGCCTGGTGCCATGGTGCGCCCGGGATGGCGCTCGCACGGCTGCACGCCGCCGCGCTGGGCGTGGACGGCGCCGAGGAGGAGCTGGAACGCTGCCTCCGCCTTACCCGGGGGCTTTCGGATGTCACGCTGGACCACCTCTGCTGCGGAAACGCAGGGCGTGCCGAGATCCTTCTCCGCGCGGGGCAGGCCACCGGCCGGAACGAGCTGGTGGACGAGGCGTCAGGGATTGCCGCCCGTATGCTCTCGGCGGCCACCCCCGCAGGGCACCGCTACCTTCCCCCCGGCGAGCCGACTGCCTTCGCCCCCTCGCTCTTCCGCGGCGCGGCGGGCGTCGGGTACGTACTTCTGCGGCTCTGGCGCCCCGCTGTTCTTCCCTCTCCCCTGCTCCTGGACTAAGCCCCGCCACCCCCCCTTCCGCTTTCCCACCCGCGTAAACACACGAGTTTCGCCACATGGCGTCTCAGCTTATTTTCGGCCGTACTGCGCAGCGGTTTTTTGTATACGGTATACCTTTGACGACACCCTTGTTAATTTAGGAAACCCTCATTAATGTAGTTTCGAAACGAATGCCAGCCTACCTCGCATCCGGTATCTTCGATGTCGTTTGCCGATCCGTCGGTGACAGCGAGCATCTACTGCGACCGCTCGTTGGACGCGGTGCTCCGCGAGGTGATTTACTCCCATTCCGCCTACGTTGCCGAGTGCTGTACCGGGCCGTGGATGCTCTGGTTCGTGCGCTACAGCCGCGGTGGCGACCACGTCAAGCTGCGCCTTCACGGCCCCCCCGCCGAGGCGGAGCAGATTCGTGACGATCTGTCCCGAAGAGTGGGTGAGTTCTTCGCTTCCCTTCCACCCGCCGGAGTGGAACCCCGCGTAAGCCGGCCCGGCGCACCCCCCATCGACGCCGATGACGAATCGGAAGCCGACCATCCGGACCGGTCGCTGCGGTGGACGCAGTACCGCCGCAGCCACGTTTCCCTGGGCCCCCGCCCGTTCCTGGACGACGACCGCTACGCCGAGCTGATGGCCGCCGCCCTGTCCGGTGCCGCGGGCCTCTCGCTTTCCGCCGCGCGGGCGGCGGGCGCGGACGGCATCGCGGCCGCCGCGGGGCAGCGGGTGCTTCTCAAGGCGCTCGTGGCCGGGCTGGCCGCCGCGGGGTTCGCTCCCGAGCACTGCGCCCGGTACCTGGCGTACCACCGCGACTGGCTCCTCCGCTTCTTTGCCGAAGACTGCCAGAAGGAAGACGAGGCCCGCGCGGGGCTGGGCCGGCAGGCCGCGACCAACGCCGCCACCGTGCGGCAGCTGGCCGGCGTCGTGGCGGCGGAATGGATGGAGGCCGCGCCGGCCGTCGACGCGGCCGGCTTCGCCGGCGCGGCCGCGCGGCTGGTGGAGTACCTGGCCGGCTTTCGCGGCAACCCCGCGTACGACGTGGACCCCTTTGCCGGTGACGAGGTCTTTCCCCCGCTGTTCAAGGTGTTCCACGGCCTGGCCAACCAGCTGGGGCTGGCCCCCGCCAACGAGGCACTCGTGCACCACCTGCTGATTTCGGCCACCGGGCTGGTGGCCGGCGAGCAGCTGGCCGCCGCGGTGGGGGTGTAGGGCCGTGGCGAGCTCCACCGAGCGCGCCGTCCCGGCCATCGCCCGGATCGCCGGACTCCCCACCAGCATCCTCGACCGGTTCGCCACCTCGCTGGTGCCGGTCCTCGAGGCGGCGGCCGGGCAGGCGACCCTGGTGCACGCCGCGCGCGCCGCCCTGGCCGACAGCATCCACGACCTGGTGCCGGGCGCCTCGCCCGAGCTGCGCCGGTTCCTGCTGGCCGTCCGCCGCGACTGCCACAACGGGCGCCCGCTGGCCCGCCACGCCGCCGCGCCGCTGTGGGGCGAGCTGTGCCGGGCCGTGGGCCCGCTGGCGGCGCGGGCGGCGGCGCTGGATGCCGAGGCGGCCGCGCGCCGCCGGGAGTACGAAGAAGCCTATGCCGCGGCCCGCGAAGCCGAGCGCGGCGCCCTGGCCGAGGCGCTCCGCGACCCCGCGTTCCTGCGCGGACTGGCGCTGGCCAGCCCCGACCTGTACCGCGCCGCCCTGGCCCTGAATGCCGCGGGGGGCGCCCCCGCGGGAAAGTCGGCCCGCAAGGCCGAGGCGAACCTGGTGAGGTACGTCACCCGCGCGGCCGCCAAGCTTTCCCCCTTCTCCACCTTCACGAGGCTGGCCTTGGCCGACCTTCGCGGCGACCTCCCCGCCGGGCCACCGCGCCTGCACCCCGGCGAGTGGAACACGCGCTCGCTCGTCCGCGTCAAGCCGTACCTGCTGGAAAAGTGCGGCGAATTGCTGCGGCAGCACCCGCCGTTCCGCGATGGCCTGCGGGTGGTGCTGAACAATTCGGTCACCGAGCTCGAGCCCGGCCGCTTCCTCTTCCTGCGGCCCAGCCACTGGCGCTTCGACGAGCAGGCCGGGCGCTTCAGCTACTTTTCCGAGTCGCTGGTGCGCGTCGGGCTTTCGGGCGCCCTCATCACGTGGCTGCGCGAAACGCTGGCCGCGTCGCGGCCCACCTGCGGCGAGCTGGCGGCTCTCGCGGCCGCGCGCTTTCCCGAGGCCGCGGACGAGGTGCAGGGCCAGCTGCAGGCGCTGCTGCGCATCGGGTTCTTGGTGACGCTGTTCCCCTGGCGCAGCCAGGAGGGGTACACCGAGGCCGGCATGCTGCGCGCCCTGGACGCCCTTCCCGCCGACCCGGCCACCGCGCCGCTCCGCGACCGCTTGGCCGAGCTGGTGAACGTGCAGCGCGGCTTCGCCACCGCCGCCGACCCACTGGGCGCCGTCACCACCATGGACGGGCTGATCGACGGCCTGTGGGAGGCCGCCGCGGCGCTGGGGGGCGTGGATCCGGCGTCCAGCTACGAGCGCGCCTCGCGCTATAGCATCTACGAGGACGTGTTCATGGCCCCCGCGAGCGATCCGGCCGGAGCCGTGGTGCAGGTGCCCCTGGCCGCCGCCGCCCATGCCGTGCGCAGCATGGAGCCGCTGGTGAGGCTCACGAGTGTCTTCGACCACCGGCACGACTTCCTCGCCGCCCTCGCGGGGTTCGCCCGCGACCGCTGGCCCGGGGCACGGCAGGTGAAGCTGATGGAGCTCTTCCATCACGTGCAGCCCCTGTGGCAGAAGTACCTTCGCTTTCGCGTGGAGGCGCGCGAAGACGGGGGGTGGCGGCGGACGTGGAACCCGCGCGGCATTCCCGCCCTGGATGCTCTCGCGCGCCACCGCGTGGAACTGTGGGACGGCCTTCCTGAGTTCCTTTCCCGTCACGGGGGAATACAGCACCTGTCGGGTGAGGGGCTGCTGCGGCGCCTCGACCAGGTGCCCCGGGCCTACACCTCGGCCTCCGGCGGCGCCTGCCTGTTCCTGCAGCAGGCCGACGCCCAGGGCTCGATGTGGATGTTGAACCGGATGAAGGAGGGCACGGGCCGGTTTGGAAGCCGCTTCACGCCGGTGATGGACGCACCGGCCCGCCGCAGGTACGCCCGCCACCTGGCCTCGCGCGGGACGATGGCGGTGGACGGCGGTCGGGCGCAGCTGATGGACCTCCGCTGCGTGCAGGGTGACACCCTGAACGTGCACGCCCTGCAGACGCCGCGGGTGCTCACCCTTCCCGGGGCCGAGGGCGAGGCCCCACCCGCCCGCCAGGTGCCTCTGGGCGACCTGTGGGTGAGGCTGGGCCCGGGAAGGCCGCACCTGCGCGATGGCCGCGGCCGCCGGCTGTGGGCGGTGCAATTGGGCTTTGCCTTCGAGGACTACCTGCCTACCCTCATCAAGTTCCTCTGCCTGTTCGGGCCCAGCGAGATGCGCGCGGTGTTCCCCATGCAGTGGGTGGAGCGGTCGGGCGGGCTGGTCACCAGCCGGCGCACGCACCTGGGCAACGTGGTCCTTCACCGCGCCACCTGGGCCACCCCTACCGGCGACTTGGCCGCCGCCACCGCCGGCCAGCCTGCGCCCGAGGCGTTCGCCGCCATTCAGCGCTGGCGTGCCGCGCACGGCGTTCCCGAGCGGGTCTTCCTCATCGAGCGTGTCCCGCATCCCCGGATGGGCGAGCGCGCGCAGCCCCAGTACATCGACTTTACCTCGCCCGCCCTGGCCGAGGTGTTCCGGTCGGCGGTGGAAGATTCGCCCGAGGTGTCGGTAGTAGAGGCGCTCCCCACCCCCGACCTCTTTCCGCGCGACGGCGCGGGGCGGCGCTGGGCCGTCGAAGTGGTCGTCGATTCCCTCGCCCTGCGCGAACGGCCGGCTCCGCGCCGCGTCCGCCCCGCGCACGGCTTCGCAGACCCACCAGCCCTGGTGGGCGTTCCCGCCTGATTCCGCGGGCGGGGTTTCCATCCCCGAGCCGGCAGCCCCGGCTCAGCCACAAGGAGGCAGTATGATGAACAAGAACCTGATCGACGACCTGGTGATCGAGGCCCTCTCCGACGACCTGCTGGAGTCGGTGGCCGGCGCGACCAGCACGGGCTCGACCTGCTGCTCGTGTCAGAACTGCTCGAATCCGCCGAAGCAGGTGGAAGCCTCCGCGGAGTAATTCGGCAGCCCGCCCGGGCCGGCAGCGTGCCGGTCCGGGCGTGCCGGGCCCCCGCCGGCCCCCGGGGCCGGTGGGGCGCCCTGCACCCACCCCGTTGGTGAAGACGCGATGAAGGTCGGTCTGAACTGGTTCACGCAGTTTTCGCTGGACAGCATCCGCACGGTTTCGAAGAACCTGTTCGACGCGCTTTCCGAGCGCCACGAACTGGTGTTCCTGCCGCACGAATACCCGTACGTGGGCGACGACGAGCGGCGGCTCATGCTGGAGCGGTTCCTCGACAGCTGCGACGTCGTGGCCGGGGCGCTGAACTCGTCCATGCTGGCCGTGCGCCAGCGGATGGGAGGAACCGTGCCCTTCGTCCCCTTCCTGCTGGGAACGCTGCCCCGCGGCGGGTGGGCCATCCGCGGCGAGCTGCCCTACCTGAACACCAACGACGTCCTCCTGGCCAACTGCGCCGCCGACCTGGAGCTGGCGCGCAAGTTCTTCCACAACGCGCTGGTGCGGGTAGTTCCTTTCCCGGTCGACGCGCGCGTCTTCTTTCCGCTGGACGACGCCGCGCGGGCCGAAGCGCGCCGCGCGCTGGGGTTCGAAGACGACGACCGGGTGGTGCTGTACGCCGGTCGCACGACCCCCGAAAAGAACGTCCACACCCTGCTGCGCGCTTTTTCGGCGGTGGCCGCCGAACACCCGCGCGCCCACCTGGTGCTGGCCGGGCCCGTCACCGGGGGGGGCGGCTTCATGGAATTCGGGGTGGCGCCACTGAACTACGCGGCCACCATCGATCGCGCCATCGCGCGCCTGGGGCTGCCCCGCAACCGGGTGCACCTGGTGGGCCACGTCCGGGGCGCGCGCATGCGCGAGCTGTACAACGCCGCCGACGTGCACGTGAACCTCACGCTGAACCACGACGAAAACTTCGGGATGGCGCAGGTGGAGGCCATGGCCTGCGGCACCCCCGTCGTGGGCACCGCCTGGGGCGGCCTCCGCGACACCATCCTGGACGGGGTGACGGGCCACCACGTGAGCGTGATGGCCACGCCCACGGGGCTGAAGGTGGACTGGTACGAGGCGGCGGGGCTGATCTCGGCGCTCCTGGGCGACCCCGGCACCCGCGCCCGCTTCCGCGCCGCCTGCGCAGCCCGCGCCGCCGAGTGCTACTCGCGGGCCGGGTGGGCCGCCCTGCTCGACCAGCTCCTGTCGGGGGCTGCCGGGCGGCACGACACGCCCTCCGAGCCCCTGCGGGCCACGGAGTTCGCCGAGGAGTACTGGGCCCTGTGCGAGCCGCGCGCCGAGAACCGCGCGCCGTTCCGCCGCGGCCCGCGCTCCGAGCAGATGTACCGCGAGCTGGTGGAGCCGTTCGCAGCGGTCACCCGACACCACGTGCCGCCCGGCGCTCCGCCTCGCGGGGAGCAGGTGCTGTCGCTGGCCACGGCGGTGGAATCCGCCGGCGGCGGTGCGACGCTGCGCGTGGATTCGCCCCTGTACCCCTTCGCGGTGGAGGTGCCCGCGGACCTGCGCCCCGCGGTCGGCGCCGTGCTGGGCGTGGTGCGGCGCGAGCCGGCGCTCGCGGCGGGAGCGCTGGACGAACGGCTGGCCGGCGTACGAGGTGCCGACGAAGCCGTGGCGTGGATGCTGGAAGTCGGGCTGCTTCTGCGGACGAGCCCCGGGCGCGGCTGGCTGGCGCCTGGCCGGGTTCCGCCCGAAGCCGGCGAGGTGCTGTTCACCGTCCAGCCGGTCGACCGCACCACGGCCGACTTCCTGGTCTACTGACCGATGCCGCGGCGCCCCACGCCGCGGGCAGTACCCCCACCCCACGCGGGGTGGGGCCGCGTTGCCCGCAGTCGCGGCCAACGCCTGGAACCGGGCCGAAAGGCTCACCACATGGAGGGTATCACCATGATCGACCACATTGTGATCGAGCCGCTGTCGGACGACCTGCTGGAGTCGGTCGCGGGCGCGACCAGCTCGGGCTCCACCTGCTGCTCCTGTCAGGACTGCTCCAATCCGCCCAAGGTCAAGACGGAAGTCGCGGCCTAGCAACGGCAGGAACCGGTGTCCCCGGGCCGGTCCGCCGGCCCGGGGCACCGCCATCATCACCCTCATTGCCAGAAGGAGCTCCCATGAACGAAACGCGCGCCGTGGCGTCGATCGAGAACCTGCAGATCGAACCGCTCACCGACGCCCAGCTGGCGCTGGGCGGCTCAATGACCACCACCGGGCTGGACTGCTGCTCGTGCATGCACTGCTCCGGACAGAACGGACCGGGTAGCAGAGATTGAAGGCCGCGCGCCGGCGTACCCGCCCGGGGCGCCCGGCGCCCGCCCCGGAACCCCGCACGCCCGCCATGCCGCAGAGCAAGCCCACGGACCGGTTCGCCGCCTCGTGGCTGTACTTCGTGGCCGCCAGCGGCGACGAGGGCCGGCGCTGGGTGCAGGACTACTCCCGCTTCCAGCACCTGGTGGACATGAACCAGGACTGTCTCGCGCTGCTGCGGCGCCGTTCGTGGGACGAGGGAGCCGAGCACCTGCGGCGCTTCCGCGCCGGTGTCGATGCGGCGGAAGACGCCGCGCCCGCCACCCGGGCCCTGCTGGAGCGCTGGTACCAGGCCGTCTACGGCTACTACTGGTACTCGCTGGACCGGCATGATGAGGCCCGGCGAGCCATGGTGGCCGCCGCCGACGCCATCGCGCTGGCGATCGGGCACCTGCCCTGCCTGGTGCCCCTGGCTACCCAGTGCCACGAGTTCCACCTGCACCTGGCCCGCATCGCCCGCAACGAGCGGCGATGGGCCGACATGTGGCGCCACGTGGACGACGTGAGGGCGATGTTCAAGGGCAGCCGCCCGTTCTGCCTGCTCCCCGACGGGCGCGGCGTGGGGCTCGACGACGTGCGGCGCTTCTACGCCTCGCTCGGCAAGCTGCCGGCGGAGCAGGACGATGTGCGCGCGTACCTGCTGGACGACGCGGTCCGCATGCGCGACTTCGACCGCTTCGTCCGCGAGATGCTGCGCCTTCCCGGCTTCGTGGTCGCGTATCCATGACCGTAGGCTCTTCTTCGACGCCGGCCTGGCTGGCCGTCAACGCGTACTGCTGGGGGGCGCGGCAGTCGCGGCTCCTGTCCGCCGCCGTTGCTCCGCTCGTGCGCGAGCTTCACGGCGAAGGGCTGGTGCGCCGTGCCTGGTTCTCGCGCTTCGACGCGCGCGGGCCCCACCTGTTCCTACTGCTGGGTGTGAACCCTGGCGCCGAGGCCCGGGTCCGCGGCCTTGCCGCCGCCCGCCTGGAGGCATGGCTGGCCGCCAACCCCGACGCGGAGCCCATTCCCGCGGACGAGCGCGAGCGCCGCCACGCCGAGTGCCGGGGCAAGTACCTGTGCTCGCAGGATCGCGAGCCGGGAATGGCCCCCGACGGCTCGGTGTCCGTCGCCGAGCAGGAGGCCGACGAGTACCCGCTGTGGCTTTTCGGGGGGATGGCCCCCGCGGTGGAAGACGAGTTCTGGGAAGCCGCCATCGAGGTGCTGCTGTGGGCCGCCGATCAGGGGGGCACCCCGTCGGCGGGTCCGGCCGTGGCCTGGGTGGCCGCGGTGGACGCCGCCCTGCGAGCCGCCGGCGCCGGCCCGGACGCGTGGAGGTATCACGCGACCACGGTGCTTCCCCCGCTGGCCGCGCGGCTTCGCGACGAAGAGCCTGCCGTGCTGGCCGCGCTTCCCAACGCGGTGGGAGAGCGGAACCGCGCGGCGCTCGACGCGGGGTGGGCCGGCCCGGTACATCCGTTTGCCGCCGAGGCGGCCGCGCGCCTGGTGCGCGCCGTCCTGGCCCCCGACACGCGTTCGCCGATGGAAAGGTGGCGGGCGCTTCGCGAGGTGACCCACTGCGCGCTTCTCACGATGGGTCAGCCCGTGTCGGCTCACGTGCCGCTGGTGCTGTACGCATGGCAGCGCGGGCTGCCGCGCGCCGCTCCGCCGCTGGCCGGCTCGCCGCACGGAGGATAGGGGCGAGAGGGGCCGGCACCTTGCCCCGCCCACGAGGCGGGGACCGCCCTCGCCCGCGTCCGCGGGTGGGGCGCCGCACCGAGCCCTGACCGGCTCAGAACGCCAGGAGTATCACCATGCACCTCAGCGGAATCGACCACCTGGAGATCGAGCCCCTGTCCGACGACCTGCTGGAGTCGGTGGCGGGCGCCACGAGCAGCGGCTCCACCTGCTGCTCGTGCCAGGACTGCTCCAACGGCGGTAGCACCAAGCCGCCGGTGGTGACGTCGCCCTGCACCTGCCCGTAGTCACGGGCTGGCGGGCGCCCCCGGCCGTTCCGGGGGTGCCCCGGGGCCGCCGCGCCCCTGCTCCAATTCCACCTGTTCGCGCCAGGGCCGGACGACCTCGCGCATCGCAATTACACTGGCTCACGGCCTGGAGGCAGCAGAATGAAGGAACGAGTCATCGACGGTATCGACGATGTCGTCATCGAGCCGCTTACGGACGATCTGCTGGCGAAGGTAGCCGGCGCCTCGAGCTGGGGCGCGCAGTGCTGCTCGTGCTACTCATGCTCGAACCCGGGGCCGTCACCGACGTGAGCGCGGCGCCGGCGCCCCGGGAAACAATGGGAACGCCGCCCGGCACCCCCGCCCCCCGCGGGCGGCGGTGCCTTCGGACGTCGCCGCGAAAGCGCTTCGGCCCCGCGCCGGACGGGCCGCCACGCGGCGGGCCTTGCCGCTGACCTGGCTCGCTGGCAACGTGTACTGCTGAGGCGCGGGAAAAGCCGCGTCCTGGCGGGGGCCGTCGTTCCGAAGCTGCGCGTCGAGGGACTGGCGAGGGGCGGGTGGTGCACGCGGTTCGAGGCGCGCGGCCATCACGTGTTCCTGTTCCTGGGCGTTCCCTGCGAGGCAGCCGGCGCCGTGCTCGCGCGCGTCCGCGCCCGTATGGATGCGCACCTGGCGGTGGCCCGGAGCAGTGATGCGCGGCGCGACGCGAAGTGAACCGTCGCACCCTGAACCTTCTCGGCCAGCTGCTGGGCGCCGAGATCCCCCTGATCCTGTACGCATGGGAACGCAGCCTGGTCCCGGGCGCCCCGCCGATGGCGGCTGGCACGGCTTTCACCTCGTTTACCACGCCGACCGCGACGCCCTCCTGACCGGGGTGGTGGCGCCGCTGGTTGGCGAGCTGTGGCAGGAGGGGGTGCTGCGGCGCTGCTTCTTCGTGCGGTACCACCTGGGCGGCCCCCACGTGCGGCTGCGGCTCGAGCTGCCGTCCGGAGCCGGGACGGTCGTCACGGAGCGAGTGCGCGCGCGCACGGAGGAGTTCTTTCGCCTGTACCCCTCCACGGCGCCGCGCCCGGCGGAGGAGATCCGCCGTGAGAACCGCGGGATCCTGGCCGGGGACGCCCTGGCCGTGGAGCGCGAGGATCTGGTGTACCCCGACAACAGCGTCCAGGACGCGCCGGTGGTCTTCGAAACCGAGCGGTACGGCGGGCCCGCGCTGCTGGAGCACTCCCTGGACTTCTTCACCGTCTCCAGCGCCCGGGCGCTCTCCTGGCTTCACGTCTCGGCGGGACAGCCGGCGGGGGCGCGCCTGGCTGGCGCCGCCCGCCTGCTGGTGCGGCAGGCGTGGGGCTTGGCCCCGGACGGCGCGGCCTTCACCGAGCTGGCGGGGAGCGGCGTCCGGCTGATGGGCGAAGTCCTCCCTGCCTTCGTGGCGCGCGGCGACGAGGCGTTCGAGCGGGGGGGCGGCTCCATGGAGCGGCTGGTGCGCCACGAGCTGGACGCCCTGTCCGCCGGCGACGCCGGGCCCGACGTCCTCGCCGCCGCCGCGCTGGCCGGCGCCATCGCGGGGGCGGACGAGTTCCGCCGCTGGTCCATCGCCGCCTCGCAGCTTCACATGACGGCCAACCGGCTGGGACTGCTGAACCCTCAGGAGGTGTACCTGGCGCGCATGCTGTGGCGCGCCGCGGAGGCCGCGGCGGCGGCGGACCCGGTGTGGTGGCGCGCGTGCTGGGAGGCCCGCGCGCGGTGGTGTCCCGGCGTCGGCGCGCCACTCCGCCGGATGGCGCTGGATTCGCCCGGCACCCTGGCCGGGGGCACAGCCCCGACGGCTTCAGCAGGCACCTGACATGGCCAACGAAGCCGAAGTCTATCGCAAGTCCGCCCTGGAGCGGCTGACCGCTACCGACGAACTGGACGAGCTGCTGCGGCTGACCCCCCCGCATGAGTGGCTGATGCTCGCGGCGGCGGGCGTGCTGCTGGCCCTGGCGCTGGCCTGGGCGGTGCTGGGCTCCGTTCCCGCCCGCGTGCAGGGGGAAGGCTACATGACGGCAGCGGCAGGTGGCGCCCCGCCGGGGGCGGTGGGCGTGCTCTTCCTGCCGCCTGGCAGCGGGGTAAAAGCGGGAATGCCGGTGCGCGTCGAGGTGGCGGGGCAGGGGAGGGGCGGGCCCTGGTCCGGGCGCGTGGTGCGGGTGGCGCCTGGCGCGGAGCCGGCGCTGCGGGTGCGGGTGGAGGCGGCGCTCTCGCCCTCCGCCGCTGCCGCCCCCCTGGGCACGGCCCGCGTCCCCGTCCGGGGAAGCGTCACCGTAGGCCGCGTGAGGCCCATCTCCTTCCTGGTGCCCGGTGCCGGGGACGGGCGCTGACGTGCGGGTGCCCCTTTCCCGGCTTCGCGCGACCGCCGCGCGCCTGGCGCCCCGGCGGGTGCGCACCCCCACCATCCTGCAGATGGACGCCCTGGAGTGCGGCGCCGTCTCGCTGGCCATCGTGCTGGCGCACTACGGCCGCTGGGTGTCCACCAGCGAACTGCGGCGTGCGTGCGGCGTGTCGCGCGACGGTGCGCGGGCGGCCAGCATCCTTCGCGTAGCGCGCGAGTACGGGCTGAACGCGCAGGGCTTTCGCGCCGAGCCCGAGGGGCTGCGCCACCTGGCGCCGCCGGTGGTGGTGCACTGGAACTTCAACCACTTCCTGGTCGTCGAGGGGTTCACCCGCGGCGGGGGCGTCCGCGTGAATGACCCGGCCACGGGCCCGCGCACCGTCACCCGCGCCGAGCTCGACCAATCGATGACCGGCGTGGTGCTGGCCTTCGAGCCCGGCCCCGGCTTCCGCCCGGGGGGCGAGGCGCCCCACCCCCTTCGGTCGTTGCGCCGCCGCGCCGCGCAGGCGCGGGATGGGCTGATGCTGGTGGTGCTCGCCGCGCTGGCGCTGATGGCGGTGGACCTGGTGGCGCCCGCCTTTTCCCGCGTGCTGGTGGACCACGTGCTGCTGGCGGACCGGCGCGACTGGCTGGCGCCGCTGCTGGGCGCGATGGCGCTCGCCGCGCTCGCCGCGGGAACGCTCACCTGGGTGCAGACCAGCGGCCTCCTGCGGCTGGAGAACCGCCTGGCCGTGCAGAGTTCACGCCGCTTCCTCTGGCATGTCCTGCGCCTTCCCATCCAGTTCTTCGACGTCAACTACACGGGCGCCATCAGCGAGCGGGTTCCGCTGAACGACCGCGTCGCGCGGTTCCTGTACCGCGACCTGGCCATGAACGCGCTCTCGGGCGCCCTGGTCGTGTTCTTCCTCCTGCTGATGGTGCGGTACAGCGTACAGCTGACGGTGGTGGGGGTGGCGGTGGCGTCGCTGAACGTAGTGGCGCTGCGCTGGGTGGGAAGACGCCGCACCGACGCCAGCCACCGCATGCTGCAGGAAGAAATGAAGCTCACCGGCACGGCGCTGCTGGGACTGCGGATGATCGAAACCCTGAAGGCCACCGCCAGCGAGTCGGACATGTTCGCGCGTTGGGCGGGCTACCAGGCGCGGCTGCTGAACGTGCGGCAGGAGCTCACCGCCTCCACCCACCTTCTCGAGGCGCTGCCCCCCCTCCTGGCGGCGCTGAACGCGGCCCTCGTGCTGGGCATCGGGGGAATGCAGGTGGTGCGCGGCGACCTGAGCCTGGGCGGCCTGGTGGCGTTCCAGGTGCTGATGGCCAGCTTCCTGGCGCCCGCCAACCGGCTGGTGAGCCTGGCCGGCCGCATCCAGACCGCCGAGGGCGACATGCGGCGCCTGGACGACGTGCTCATGAACGAGCCCGTGCTCGACGAGCGGGCGGGGCTGGAGGAGTCGCCCGGGGCGCCGGCGCGGCTGGCGGGCGCGCTGGAGCTTCGCGATGTCACCTTCGGGTTCAGCCCGGTGGACCCGCCGCTGATCCGCGGCTTCCACCTTCGCCTCAAGCCCGGGGCGCGCGTGGCCCTCGTGGGGCGCACGGGAAGCGGCAAGTCGACCCTTTCGCGGCTGGTGGCGGGGCTGTACGAGCCGTGGAGTGGCGCTGTGCTGGTGGATGGCACCCCGCGAAGCGGGCTTCCGCGCACGGCGCTTGTGAAGTCGGTGAGCGTGGTGGACCAGGAGGTTTTCCTGTTCGAGGGCACGGTGCGCGAAAACCTCACGCTATGGGACCGCGACGTGCCCCTGGAGCGGGTGATGGCCGCCGCGCGCGACGCCTGCATCCACGACGACATCATGGCACGCCCGGGCGGTTACGACGCCCGCGTCGCCGAGCGGGGCGCCAACTGGAGCGGCGGGCAGCGGCAGCGGCTGGAGATCGCCCGGGCGCTGGTACAGGACCCCTCACTGCTGGTGCTGGACGAGGCCACCAGCGCCTTGGACCCCGTCACCGAGGCGCGCGTCGACCGCAACCTGCGCCGGCGGGGGTGCACCTGCCTGATGGTGGCACACCGGCTGAGCACCATTCGCGACGCCGACGAGATCATCGTGCTGGACGGCGGCCGCGTGGTGCAGCGCGGCACCCACGAGCAACTCCACGCGGGCGACGGCCCATACCGCCGGCTGGTGGCCACCGAATGACCGTCACCGGCTATGGGGCCGGCGCCCCCGCGCGCGCCGCCACGCCGGAGCCGGGCGCCGGGGGGCGCGACGGCCGCCTCCTGGCCGCCTGCCGCCTGGTGGGCGCCGCGCGGCAGATCGGCTTCCGCGCCCCGCGGCGCACCCACTCCGCGGTCCCCTACACCGTCGAGGGCATCTGCGGCGCCTCGCGGGTGAGACACCGGGCCGTGACGCTGAGGGACGCGTGGTGGCGCGCGGACCATGGCCCCCTGCTGGCGTTCCGGGGCGGCGACCCTGTGGCGCTGCTTCCCGCGGGGACCGCGCGCTACCTCCTGTTGGACCCGGCGGACGGCACCCGGGTGCCGGTTACGGGAGCCGTCGCCGCCACGCTGGACGCGCGCGCCTTCGTGTTCTACGCGCCCCTTCCGCGGCGCCCCTTGGGCGCGGGCGACCTGCTGCGCGCCGCCCTCCGGTCGTCGCGGCGCGAGCTGCGCACGGTGGCGGCGGTAGGGTGCCTGGCCGGGCTGCTGGGGCTGGCGGCGCCCCTGGCCACGGCGCGGCTGGTGGGGTCGGCGCTGCCGCGCGGCGACCGGGGCGAGGTGCTGGCGCTGGCCGCCGCCCTGGTGGGAAGCGCCCTGGCCGCCGGGCTCTTCCACCTGGCCCGGGCCTTCGCCGTGCTGCGGGTGGAAGCCAAGCTCGACCAGGCGGTGCAGGGCGGGGTGTGGGACCACCTGCTCTCGTTGCCTGTGTCGTTCTTCCGCCGCTACAGCGTGGGCGACCTGCACGCCCGCGCCATGGGCATCGAGGCCATCCGCGGCGTGCTTTCGGGGCACGTGCTCAGCGCCGTCCTCTCGTTTGTCTTTTCCCTCTTCAGCTTCGGGCTGCTCTTCTACTACAGCCCGTCCCTCGCCGGGGTGGCGACCCTGCTGGTCGCCGCCCTGGCGGGGGTGACGCTGGCCGTGGCACGGGCGCAGATCCGCGAACAGCGCCAGCTTCACCACCAGCGCGGGCGCGTCTCCAGCCTTCTCTTCGACCTGCTCGGGGGCATCCTCAAGCTGCGGGTGGCGGGCGCGGAGGCCCGCGCCCGCGGCGAGTGGGCGCGGGCCTACGCCGCGCAGCGCCAGGCTGAGATGCGTTCGCAGCGGCTGGCCAACCTGCAGGCGGTGGTGAACACCACCTACGCCATGCTGGCCCCCCTGGTGCTGTTCGCCGCCCTGGGAGCCCTGGGCGGCGACCTCACGGTGGGCGAGTTCCTGGCCTTCAACGTGGCGTTCGGGCAGTTCCAGGCCGCTGTCTTCGGCGTGCTCTCGGTAGCTACGCAGGTGTTCGCCACCGTGCCGGTGTACGAGCGCATGAAGCCCATCTTGGAAGCCGCGCCTGAGGTGGGCGACGAGCGCCCCGAGGTGGGCGAGCTGGCGGGCGAGCTGGAGCTGCGCGGCGTGTCATTCCGGTACGCGGCCGACGGTCCGCCGGTGCTGGACGACGTCTCCATTCGCGTGGGTGCCGGCGAGTTCGTGGCCCTGGTGGGGCCCTCGGGCTCGGGGAAGTCCACCTGCCTTCGCCTGCTGCTGGGCTTCGAGCAGCCGGCGTCGGGAACGGTGCTCGTCGACGGGCACGAGCTTTCGCGGGTGGACGCGCACTCCGTGCGGCGCCAGGTAGGCGTAGTTCTCCAGGACGGGCAGCCGCTGGTGGGAACCATCTTCGCCAACATCATCGGTAGCCGCAACCTGGGCCTCGAAGACGCCTGGTGGGCGGCGCGGATGATGTGCCTGGAAAACGAGATCCGCGAGCTGCCCATGGGGATGTACACCTTCATCAACGACAAGGGCACCAACTTCTCCGGCGGGCAGCGCCAGCGCATGCTCATCGCGCGGGCCATCGTCAGCCGGCCGCGGGTGATCCTCCTGGACGAGGCCACCAGCGCCCTCGACAACCGCACGCAGGAGGTGGTGGTGAGGAACCTGGAGCAGCTGAACGCCACCCGGCTGGTCATTGCCCACCGGCTCAGCACCATCGTCAACGCCGACCGCATCTACGTCCTGGATGGGGGCCGCGTGGCCGAGTCGGGTACCTTCGATGAGCTGATGGCCCGCGACGGCGCCTTCGCCCGGATGGTGGAACGGCAGCGCGCCTGACCCGGCTGGTCCGGGGGGTACCTGGCCGCTGACGACCTGCTGCGCTCCAGGCGCGAATCGCTGGTGTTGGAGCTCTTGACCGACGAACGCCGGCTGTCGCTTCCGGCCGAGGCGCAGAAGAACCCGAACGTGGCCATCCAGCGCCGGGCGCTTCGCGACGCATCGGGGTGGAGCGTGGCGGGAGATATTGCTTGCCTCTCCGCCCGGGTAGCAGCAACATTTGGTTCGGTCGCGTTTGCCCGCGCGCGTGACCCCGCCACCGGCTCCCTGCATCATCCCTGGCCGCGCTTCATGATCCTTTTGCGCCTCCTCGACCGCTTCGGCACCGTGATGACCGGGATCATCGTCGTCGTTGCATCCATCGCGGCGTCGGTGGCGGCCACCGCGGTGATGATGGTGCTGTGGTTCGGGGGGATGAACGCGACGGCGATGGCGCTTTCTGCCCTGGTGCCGGCGGTGTGCGCGCCACTGTTCGTGACGCTGGAGCTGCGGCTGGTGGTGCAGCTTCGCGCGGCGCGGGAAGAGATGCGCAGGCTGTCGATCGTGGATCCGCTGAGCGGGGCGTACAACCGCCGCCATCTGGTGGCCCTCGTGGAGCAGCAGGTGCAGCGCGCGCTTCGCTACGGCGAGCCGTTTTCGGTGGTGATGCTGGACGTCGACCGCTTCAAGCAGGTGAACGACCGGCACGGGCACCTGGCGGGCGACTACGTGATCCGCGCGGTGGTGGAGTGCTGCCGGGGTGCGCTGCGTGACACCGACGTTTTCGCGCGCTTCGGGGGCGACGAGTTCATCGCGCTCCTGCCGCATACCGGTGCCGAGCGGGCCGGCGAGACGGCCGAGCGGCTGCGGCGCACCGTCGCCGCGGCGAACGTGCGCTGGGCCGGCGCGCGCGTTCCGCTCACCATCAGCACCGGCGTGGCCGAGTTCGCGCCGCCCATGGCTGGTATGGACGACCTTCTCCTGGCGGCCGACCGGGCGCTCATGGAGGCCAAGCACCGCCAGAGCCCCGGCCCGCAGCCGGAGGCGCATTCCACCACTCACCTCCTTTCGAGCACATGATCCTGCCCGCCCTCTTCGCCGCGGCGCTCTCGTTCGCCGGGCCCTGCAGCACATGCAGGTGCGTGGTACCGCCGCCGACGCCCCAGTCCGCGCTGGAGTCCGCGACTGCCGTGTTCACGGGCACCGTGGTCAGTATCCGGGAAACGACGGTGAGCCCCGAACCTGGCCGCTGGCGGCCGGCGCGGATGGTCGGCTTTCGCGTGGACGGAGTCTGGAAGGGCGTCTCTGCTCCCAAGGTGGTCGTGCTCACCGGCATGGGCGGAGGGGACTGCGGGCTGGATTTCGACCGCGGTGCTCGGTACCTCGTGTACGCCCACGCAGGCGCGGACGGCAAGCTCTCGACCGGGGTGTGCAGGCGGACGGCTCCGGCGGCGCTCGCCTCGGAGGACCTGCGCGCCCTGGGCAACCCCGAACGGCGCTGGCCCCGGCCGAACGTTCAGAACTGAGTCAGCCGGAGCAGGCGCGCAAGCCGACGTTGAGGAGGATGGTGAGGACGATGGAAGCGATGATGCTGAACATGCATCCGGCGCTGCGTACCTGGAACGGCATGGGTCACTCTCTGGCGTACGGGTGATCGATCCCGTCCGCAGGGGCAGCATGCGTGCCGGGTGTGTGGTATGGGGAGCGGACGAGGGTGCTGGATCGCGTGATCCGGCCCCCTCGCGCGGTCCAGCACCAGACCTTTGATCGGGGTTCGCTACGGTGCCTGCGCATGCCGCGGCCGCCCCCTCTCCCGGCCTCTCCCCCGCAAACAGCGCGGGAGAGAGGAGAACGTCGATCGCGGTTCGACTGGCTGCGTCGCATGTTGCGGGAGCCCCCTCCCCCCGGCCGCCCCGGCCCCCGTCCCCCGCCGCGCAGGGGAGGGGGAGACCTGAACTGCGCTTCGGCCGGCCTGGTGCACTCGACTGCGCGTGCAGTCCGCGAAGGCGGACTTTGGGCCCTTGTTGCCGCGACTTCAGTCGCCCCAGCAGGGCCGAGGCCGCGGACGGGTGAGGGCCCCCGCGGATTCGAGGTCTCGGGTTTCCGTGACCGCTGCCGCGCCCGGGCTGGTACGTTTCCGCGGCTAGATCCTTCGGCCCGCGTGGAGCGGCGTACGGGCTGGTTCGGTGCGCTTGGGCCTCTGGATGACAGATGGCTGGGCGCGACGACAAAGCGGGCCGGCGATTGCTCGCCGGCCCGTTTCCAGTCGATCACCGTCCGCGGCTCAGTGGCCCTGGTGCGCGCGGCCGGACTGTACCAGGCGCTGGCGGCTGGTGTTTCCCGGCACCGCGATGTGCGTGGCCGGATCGTACTCCTTGCCCACCGCCGGGCTGCCCTGCGGCACCCAGAGCTGCGTAACCGTGTAGCTGTAGCCCTGCGGAATGTAGCGCACGTAGTAGCCGTCCGGGTGCAGCGACCAGCGGCCGCTGGGGACCGCACGGCTGCCGGGGCCGATGCCCACCGCGCCTGCGAGCACGGCCACGCGCTCCATTTCGGCGAAGCTGGCGCCCGGGTCCGTCACCATGCGGCGAAGCTGGTTCTCGGCTTCCACGATCTGCCGCAGCGGGCCGGGAACGCGGTTCATCAGGGCACCCATCTCGTCGCCCGGAACCAGGTCCAGCGCGCTGCGGTTCAGGCGCGTGAGCTGGCCGGGCGTCAGCAGGCGCGCGGCGGTCGCCTTGTGCTGCGGCGACAGGTCCTCGAACTTCGCCCGCGCGATGATGGCCCACAGCAGCGTCTGGATGTCGCTCTGGGCGATCTCGGGATGGTTCACCGAGTTGCGCAGGATGGTGGTCACCGCGTCCTCCGCCGGGCCCGCCGTGGGCGCGAACAGGTAGCCGTCGCCGCCGCCGGGGCCGTGCGTGCCGGCCTTCAGGCAGTAGCTCTGGGTGTGCATCTCCCAGTAGCCGGGCTGCAGCACGAACCCGCCGTTGGGCGTGCGCTGAAGCTGCAGCATGGAGCGCTTGCTCTCGCGCGGAGTGAAGTTGTCGAGCGAGTCCACCGCCCAGCGCGCGTGCTCCAGGCTGGTGGTGATGGGATGGTCGCCGCCGACTAGCTGGTCCAGGCTCAGCCTGCCGCCGGTGACGCGCCCGACGGCGCCGCGAAGCCGCCCGCCGATCTGCGCCGAAGCCGACTCGGCGTACGTGGCTCCCATCAGTACCGCGAGCGCGGCGATTGTGGCGAATCTGCGAGTTGAGTTCATGTCCGTTCAGTCCTGCTGGTGGGATTGGCCGCGGCGGGGAGGGGTGGGTTTGCCGCGACACAATTGTAGCAGCCCCACCTTTCCGACGCCAGAACTTTTTTGCCGCATCTCCACTGCTACAAACGTGATACGCAACGGCACGGCGTACGATGTTTGTGGCGGCGCGAGTGGTTACGACAAAGATCGCGGCATCGTTTCGTTCCGGGATGGGTCGGTTGACCCAAACGCGGATGGCTACCGGTGTGCCGCACGGCGCAGGCGGTCGCGGATGCCGGCCCAGGCGGGGTCGTCCGGAACGGCGTCGACCAGGATGGCGTCGCATCCCGCGGCGTCCAGCTCGTGCAGCGCGGCGTAGAGGCGGCTGGCGTATCCCGCGGGATCGGCGGGCATGCGGATCACTGGCGCGATCCGCGGATCGGCGTCATGGAGCAGCAGCCCGCCGATGCGCCTGCCTCCATCCACCTCCCGCGCGGCCGCTTCGATCGCGCGGTCCCGGTCCTCACGCGGGATGATGCGCACGGTGGCGCGTGGGGCGTAGTGCCGGTCCATCATCCCGGGAGACGGGCGGGCGGCTTCGGCGTGGGGATCGGCGGAGGGGAGCGCGACGTCGCCGATCACCGCACGCAGGTCGTCGATGGAGACGGTGCCCGGGCGAAGCAGCGTGGGGCGAGGGCCCGCCAGGCTGATTACGGTGGACTCGATGCCCACGGGGCAGGGCCCGCCGTCCACGATTACGTCCACACGGTCCCCCAGCCCCTCGAGCACGTGGGCGGCAGTCGTGGGCGAAACCTGCGTGGAGCGGTTCGCGCTGGGCGCGGCGACGGGGATGGCCGCGACCCGCAGGAGCGCGTGGGCTACCGGATGCGCAGGCACGCGGAGCGCGACGCTGGGCAGCCCGGCGGTGACGGCATCGGGCACCGCGCCGTCCTTGGGAAGGACGAGCGTGAGGGGACCGGGCCAGAATGCATCTGCCAGCCGCCGCGCCTCGTCCGGCCACTGCGACGCGAGCCGGCGGGCCGCGTCCGCATCGGCGACGTGGACGATCAGCGGGTTGTAGCCCGGGCGTCCCTTCGCGGCAAAGATGCGGGCGACGGCATCCGGATCCAGCGCGTGCGCCCCCAGCCCGTAGACGGTTTCGGTAGGGAACGCCACGAGTCCGCCATTGCGCAGCACCTGTGCGGCATGTGCGAGCGTGGCGGGTTCGGGGTGCTCTGGATGGACACTCAGCAGCATCGGTGGAGTCGGAAAACAGCCCCACCTGAGGGGCGGGAGTGGGTGCCGAATCGCAACACAACGTCCCGAGTGAAACGGATGTCCACGTGGCTACCGGGCGGCACGCGGGTTGCCTGAGCAGAAAGGCGATCGTACCGGTGGCGGCCGGTGCAGCCCCAAGGGCTCCGATGCAGGAACCAGGAGGACCCGATGTTCTGGATGTTCATGACGGCGCTGTGGGTGGTGATGCTCCTGGCGCCGCTGGCGCTCCTGGTGGCCCTGCTGCCCGCCGGCCGCGAATGCCCCCGCTGTAGTGGCGAAACCATCCTGCTGCGGCATCGCATGTTGACGCCCATCCGGCGCTTCATGGGCCGCCGCTGGTGCACGTCGTGCGGCTGGGAAGGAATGATGCGCTACTCGCGGAACGTGCCCGTTCCCGTGCTGGCCACCGCCGTCGCCGAGCACCGCGACGAGGCCGACGACGACGCGGTGTGGCGGCCGGAGCGGAACGACACGGTGTTCTAAACCCGGTCGCGGCCCTACCGACGGTGCCCGGTCCCAGGCGATGCCCGCCTGGGACCGGGCACGTTTTCGTTCAAGCCCCGGCTTCGGGCATCGCCCCGACCACCACGCGCACCACCCGGTCGGGGTGGAACACCTGGCGGGCCACGCGCTGCACGTCTTCCGCCGTCACCGCCTCCACGCGGTCGGCGTAGGTGTCCCAGTAATCATGGGGCAGGCTGTACGCTTCCAGGGTGACGAAGCGCCCGGCCACGCCGCTGGGCGTTTCGAAGTAGCGCGGAAGCGACAGGATCATGGCGTCCTTGGCCCGGCGCAGCTCGTCGTCGGGGACGCGCTCGTCCGCCAGCCGCCGCATCTCGCTCAACATCTCCTGCACCGCGGCGGCCGTCACCTCCACGTCCACCGCCGTCTCCGCCACCCAGCCGCCCAGCGCCAGCCCGGGAAGGAAGTACGAACGCGCGCCGTACGTCCATCCCTTGTCTTCGCGCAGGTTGGACCCCAGCCGGCCCGTAATGGTGGACCCGCCCAGGACGTAGTTGGCCACGGACCCCGCGAACCAGTCCGGCGACAGGCGGTCCAGCCCCAGCCCCGCGATGCGGATTTCGGACTGTGCGGCGTCTTCCCACGGCACCACCACCAGACGGCCGGCCGCTACGGCCGCGTCGGCGTCCGCCCCGTATCCGATCGAGGGCGGCTCGCCCGTCCATCCCGCGAACGCCTCGTCGAGCAGCGCGCGCAGCTCGGCGGTGTCGAAGTCGCCCGAGGCGACCAGGAACGCGCCGCGGGGGCGGTAGTGCGCGGCGTGAAAGGCCACCAGCGCGTCGCGCGGGACGGTGCGGATGCCCTCCGCCGTGCCGAACGGCGGGTGGCCGTACGGGTGCGCCGGGCCGAACACCTCCAGGGCCGAGCGGTCTTCGGCTACGTTGGCGGGCTCGTCCAGGCGCGACAGGATGGCGTCGAGCGACTCGGCGCGGATGCGCTCCACCTCGCGCTCGGGGAACGTCGGGCGGATGGCGACCTCGGCCATCAGCGCGATGCCTTCCGCCAGCGTCTCCGACAGGAAGACGGCCTCCACCTCGGCGAAGTCGTGGCCGACGCTGGCGTGGACGGACGCGCCCAGGCCGTCGAGCCGCGCGTTCAGCTCGTCGGCCGTCATCGTCTCCGTCCCCTCCGTCAGCAGGCCGCCCGTCAGCGAGGCGGTGCCGGGGAACTCGGCGGGATCGGCGGCGGAGCCGGCGGCGAACGCCATGCGCAGCACCACCTGCGGCACGGTGGATCGCGGCAGGGCGATCACCTGCAGCCCGTTGTCCATCGTCCAGCGCTCCGGGCGCGGGGCGCGGGTGCGGGGTGGCGCGCCGGGGACCGGCGGCGGAAGGACGGCGATCGTGCGCGTCTCACTCATCATCGTCCTCCTCGTCATCCTCCTGGCCGGGGCGGGGGACCACCACCAGTGTCGCACCGCGTTCCGGCACCAGGTACTCGGCGGCCACGCGGCGCAGGTCGTCCGTCGTGACCTCGGCATAGCCGTCCAGCACCGTGTGAACAGCGTCCGCGTCGCCCAGCACCGTCGCGGCGTAGGCCAGGGCGTCGGCGCGTTCCTCCACCGTCGCCAGCTCCGACACCTGGTCGCGGCGCACGCGGCGGACGGCGCCGGTCAATTCCTCGTCCGTCACCCCGTTCGCGATCACCTCGTCCACCACCTGGCGGATGGCGTGCTCCAGCGCCTCGGGTTCCACCTCCGACCGCGCCGTGCTGACGAACCCGAACACCCCGCAGAGCGCGGTGGGATACAGGTACGAATCCACGTCCTGCGCCAGGCGCCCGTCGCGCACCAGCGCCCGCTGCAGGCGGCTGCTGTCTCCATCCGCCAGCAGGTAGGCCAGCACGTCGAGCGCAATCCAGTCGGGCGTGCCGTACGCTGGCACGGCGAAGGCCTGCATGATGCGCGGAAAGGAGACGTCGTCCTCCATCACCCGACGCGCCCCGTTGGGCGGGGGCGGCATCACGGGCACGGGCGGCGGCGGGAGCGCGGGGCCGGCGGGAAGGTCGCCGAAGTAGCGCTCGGCGAGCTCGAAGGCGCGCCCCGCCTCGATGTCGCCGGCGAAGACGAGCACCGCGTTGCCGGGGGTGTAGTAGGTCTGGTAGAATGCCCGGGCGTCCTCGAGCGTAATCTGCTCCAGGTCGCGCATGTAGCCGATGGTGGGCCACGAGTACGGGTGGTCCGCGGGAAAGAGCAGCTCATGTAGCTGCTCGTCGGCCATTCCGTACGGGCGGTTCTCGATCACCTGGCGCCGCTCGTTCATCACCACGCCGCGCTGCAGCTCCAGCACCTCGCCGGTGAGCATGGGGAGGAAGAACGCCATGCGGTCGCGCTCCAGCCACAGCGGCAGCTCCACGGCGTGCGTGGGCACCGTCTCGTAGTAGTTGGTGCGGTCCAGCCAGGTGCTGCCGTTGTTGCTGCCGCCCACGCGCTCCAGGGCGTCGTCGAAGTGCCCCTTGGGCGCGTGCTGCGAGCCCTCGAACATCAGGTGCTCCAGCAGGTGCGCCAGCCCGGTGCGCCCCGGCCGCTCGTCGCGCGAGCCGGCCCGGAACATAAGGTGCACCGTAACGATGGGCGCCGACGGGTCTTCGTGCGCCACCACGCGCAGGCCGTTCGCCAGCACGCGGGTGGTGCTGGGGATTCGGATGGTGGATGAGATGAGGGTACTCAAGCCGTTGCCGTTCTTGATGATGCGCGTTTTCGTCCACGTGGTCCCGAGCGCCGGGACGCGCCCAATCTAACACCACAGCGGCCGATGCGCTCCGTCACCGGGGCGCAGGCCGGCACCGCCGCCGGAATGCATCGATCCCACGAATCGCCCGAGCTTCCCACCCTTCGCTGGCGCGCCGCGCTGTCGCTGCTGAAGCGCCTGCCGCAGGGGGCGCTCAGCCGCGGCTTCGGCCGGCTGGCGGACGCGCCCATTCCCGCGCGCATGCGTCCCGCCGTCCTCGGCGCCTTCGCGCGGGCCGTCGGTGCCGACGTGGCCGAGGCGGAGCTGCCGCTGGAGGCGTATCCCACGCTCAACCGCTTCTTCACGCGCAGGCTGGCGGCGGGCGCGCGCACCTGGCCGTCGGACCCGTCCGTGGTCGCCAGCCCGGTCGACGGAGCCGTGGGGCAGCTGGGCACCGTGCGCGAGGGGCGGCTGATCCAGGCCAAGGGGCGGCTGTATGAGGTGGCGCAGCTGCTGGAGGATGAGGCCGCCGCGGCGCGGTACGAGGGCGGTTCGTTCATTACTCTCTATCTCTCCCCCAAGGACTACCACCGCATCCACGCGCCGGTCGGCGGGGAGATCCGCGAGGCGCGGCACGTTCCCGGGTGGCTGCTGCCGGTGAACGCGCCGTCGGTGGCGCACACGCAGGACCTGTTCGCGCGCAACGAGCGGCTGATGTGCCACGTGGACGGGCCGATGGGGCGCGTTGCCGTCGTGGCGGTGGGCGCCTACAACGTGGGCCGCATCAGCGCGGCGTTCGACCGCGCCTGGAACGCGCCACCGGGCGAGAACGCCTGGGTGACCAACCGCCGGGGCCTCCGATCCGCCGCGCGAACCTACGACCCGCCCGTCCGCGTGAACCGCGGCGACGAGGTGATGACCTTTCACCTGGGCTCCACCGTGGTCCTGGTCTTCGAGCCCGGCCGCGTGGAACTGCTCCCCTCGCTGGTGGTGGACCAGCCCGTGCGCCTGGGGATGTCGATCGGCACCGCGCGATGACGCGCCTCCTGTCGCGGGACCTGGTCTCACCGGAGGACGCAGTCCCCATGGGCCTGGCGCCCGCTGCGGACGACATCTACCTCTGCACGAGAGCTCCCGCTCCGGCGGCCTCAAAACCCTTTGCGGTGTAACGCGCGTCCAATTACATTGGCACGGTTGATGGTAAACCTGCGACGACTCGGAAGCAGATGGGATTCTCCCCGCACGTGTACCTGCGGCACATTCTGGATGAGGCCGATTTCCTCGTGCATCAGGGCCGCGGCTTGCCGCGCGAGCAATTCGTCGGTGACGCCACCCGGACGCGCGCCTTCGCATGGAGCCTGGAGGTCATCGGCGCCATGTGCAAGGAAGTACCCGAGCCTTTCCGGATGTCTCATCCCGAAGTTCGATGGCAGCGATGGGCAGAGACGGCGGACCGCCTGATCGTGCACTACTTTGCTGTGGACTACGACGTGGTGTGGGATCTCGTAACGAGTGCTGTCCCCGACCTGAGACGGCAGATCGGGATGATTCTGGCCGAGAGTCCCGAAGAATTTTCCTGAAGCACGATCGGGCGCATCCGCTTGGATGCGCCCGACTGTCTTTATGAGGTCAGCAGCCAGTACAGCAGATTGCCACCGATGGGGCATCCCAGCCAGACCGCGATTCTCCACCGTTCCCACCGTCGCAAGCGGGCGAGCCACGGTTCGACGCCTGGCGCGTAGTGCTCCGGGTTCCACCGCTCCGACTTCGGCGGCACCCAACCCCGCACGTACTCTCCGACCTTCAAATTCAGGTACAGGCCGTACCCGGAATAGCCGAAGAAGACGGCGAACGCCGCATACACCGAAGCCCAAGCGAGGAAGGTGCGCAACGCGTCGATGCTCATGCGGCACGCCCACTGAATTCAGACGAACTGCTGTACGAAGTGCCGCGGAGAAAGCTCCTCCCCCGTGGCGTGGAGGAGCAACCCGTTCCAATCCACCGTGGCTCCGGGGGCAAAGATGCGGTCGCGGAAGAAGGCTCCCACGCGCAGCTCGCCCGCGATGCTGCGGTTCGGCGGAAGGCCCGTCTCGCGCCGGATGGCGGCGGACACCTGCGAGGCCATCATCTCGCCCAGCAGGTAGTTGTGATAGTACACGGGCGAAAGCGACAGGTGGATCTTGCTTGCCCACTCCGTTCCGTCCGGCCGCGCCTCGGGGTGTCTGACGCCCTGGATGCGTTCTACCAGATCCCACCAGACCGCGTTCAGGTCCGGCCGGTCGGGATCGCGGTACAGCTCGCGCTCGAAGTACACCATCACCAGCATCCATCGCGCCGCCACCAGCATTCCCGCGCGCAGCTGGCGGCGGATTTCCGCGGCCTCGGCGGCGGACACGTTGGCGCCCATCACCTCGTGCAGCCACGCAGGCTCGCGCGTCAGCCGGCCGAAGTACATCGCCACGCTCTCGGTAGACAGGATGTGCGCGGGCTGGCGCAGCACGTACGGCAGTGAGCGGGGGACGCCGCAATCGTAGACGGCGTGCCCCAGCTCGTGCAGCAGCGTGCCCATCCACTTTTCGTTCGCGCGCAGGTTGCACAGGATGCGCACGTCGCCCTGCCGGTCGATGTCCTGGCAGAAGGCGTGCTGGTCCTTGCCCTCGCGCTCGTACAGGTCGCTGCGCGCGAGAACCCCGTCCACCGGCAGCCCGATCCCGGAAAAGAAGCCCGCCGCGACCTCCACGGCGTCGCGGCCCGAGAACCAGGCATCCAGGTTCAACCCGCGCGCGGCCGGCGCCTCCTGCCCGAACGGATCTTCCCAGTGCCACGGCCGCAGCTCGTCTACCTCAACGCCGAACCGCGCGGCCATCTCCCGGTCCTGTTCCGCGCGCAGCGCCCGGAACGGCTCGTCGGTCAGCGCACGGAACTCGTCCATCAGCGCGAACAGCCGCGTCTCGGAAATCTCCTGCACCTGCAGGTCCATCACGTACGCGTCGGCGAGCCCCAGCGAGCGCGCCGCGGCGTTGCGGCGGCGCACCAGCTCGCGCAGGGGATCGGCCACGCGCGCGCCCACCTGCTTGCTGGCGCTCCACGCCTGGCGGCGCACCGCGGAGTCGTTCTCCTTTTCCAGGATGTCGACGATGTGGTTGTTGGTCACCCGCTCGCCGCCGATCTCCGCGCGAAAGCCGTAAAAGGTGCGCTCCAGCTCGGCCGTGCGCGCCACCAGGTCGTCGATGGTGTCGCGCGGCAGCTGGTTG
Organism: Longimicrobium sp.; assembly: GCF_036388275.1. Lineage (NCBI taxonomy): Bacteria > Pseudomonadati > Gemmatimonadota > Longimicrobiia > Longimicrobiales > Longimicrobiaceae > Longimicrobium > Longimicrobium sp. The sequence continues at coordinate 213,938 of NZ_DASVSF010000100.1, read as the reverse complement.
GGGGTGAACTCGTAGTCCAGCAGCTGCAGCTGCCGACGAAGCAGCGGCTCGCGCACCTCGCCCGACGCGAGCCACGCGCGCACCCGCGCGGCGCCGGCGGGATCGGAAAACAGCGCCCGGTACTCCGACCGCGCGCGGGCCGAGCGCTCCAGCGCCGCGTCGCCGCCGCCCGTAGCCGCCTCCCACCAAGCCAGGTTCGCCTCGGTCTGCAAGGGCGCGGCGCGCGCCTGCAGGTCGTCGACGAATGCCCGCGCTTCCGCCTCGCCGGCAGCGTTCACCGCAATTCCTCGTACATCAGCGCGACGGCCTCGGCGCCCTTCTGGAAGTTCTCGACGGACATCCACTCGTTGGGCGCGTGCGCGTTCTCGCCCGGCAGCCCGAAACCGATCATCAGCACCGGCGCGCCCAGCGTCTCCTGGAATGCCTGCACGATGGGGATGGAGCCGCCCTCGCGGATGAAGACCGGCTTGCGCCCCCACGCCTGCTCCAGCGCGCGCGCGGCCGCGTCGAACACCGGCCCGCCGCCCTCGGCCAGCCAGGGCTGGCCGCCGTGCAGCGCCACCACTTCCACCGTCACGCCCTCGGGCGCCAGGGAATTGACGTGGTCGATGAACAGGCGCTCCACCTCGTGGAAGTCCTGGTCGGGCACCAGGCGCATGGACACCTTGGCCATGGCGCGTGCGGGGAGCACCGTCTTGGCGCCCTCGCCGGTGTAGCCGGAAAGCATGCCGTTGACGTCCAATGTGGGCCGCGCCCAGATGCGCTCCAGCGGCCCGAAGCCGGCCTCGCCGCCCAGCTTGGGGGCGCCCACTTCCTTGCGCAGGTTCTCTTCCTCGAAGGGCAGGGCGGCGATGGCCTCGCGCTGCTCGGCCGTCAGCTCGCGGACACGGTCGTAGAAGCCGGGGATGTTCACCCGGCCGCGCTCGTCGTGAAGCTGCGAGATGATGCGCGCCAGCACGTTGGCGGGGTTCACCACCGCGCCGCCGTACGCGCCGGAGTGCAGGTCCGTAGACGGGCCCTGCACGCGGATCTCCATGTACGCCAGCCCGCGCAGCCCCGTGGTGATGCTGGGGAGGCCCGGCGCGAACATCGTGGTGTCGGAAATCACCACCGCGTCGCAGGCCAGCCGCTGCACGTTGGCCTTGAGGAAGCCGGCCAGGTTGGGCGAGCCGATCTCTTCCTCGCCCTCCACGCAGAACACCACGTTCACGGGCAGGGTGCCGCCGTCGGCGAGCATGGCGTGCACGGCCTTCACGTGAAGGTACACCTGGCCCTTGTCGTCCACGGAGCCGCGCGCGTACAGGTTGCCGTCGCGCACCTCGGGCTCGAACGGGGCGGTGGTCCACTCGTCCAGCGGCTCGGGCGGCTGCACGTCGTAGTGCCCGTAGATCAGCAGCGTGGGCGCGCCTTCCGGTGCGCCGCGCCACTCGCCCAGGACGACGGGGTGCCCCGCGGTGGGAATCACCTCCACCGTCTGCAGCCCCGCCTCGCGCATGCGGTCCGCCAGCCAGTCCGCGGCCTGCGCGGTGTCGGCCTTGTGCTCGCTCTTGGCGCTGACGCTGGGAATGCGGAGCCAGTCCTTCAGCTCGTCCAGGTGCTGTTCGCGGTTACGCTGCAGAAAATCGGTCGCGGGCATCGGCTCAATCCGTTGGCGGTCCGGGAAAAGGCATCCGGGGGGAAGATACATCGCGTACTCGTAGGGGCCAGACCCGCCGGGGCTCGCGCTGCACTCCGTCCGAGAGTATCGATGATCTCACGGCTGATGGGGAGCCGGGGCGGAAGTTGCATCCGCCCGGACGCGCCCATCACGATCTTCAGAGCCAGCAGCCGATGCCGTCCGTCCAGCCCCAGTCTGTCTGCCGCGTGCGCCAGCCCGGACCGCCCGCGCCCGTGGAGGATGTCGACGCACCCATCGCGTACGATCCTCGTTTCGAGCCGGTGCTGGCGCCTGGCGCGCGCCTGATGTCGCTTTATCGCGAGGCGCTGTGGGCCGAGGGGCCGGTGTGGTGGGCCGCGCGCGACATGCTGGTGTGGAGCGACGTCGAAGGGCGGCGGCTGTTCGGATGGAGGCCGGACGGGGCGGTGGACGTGCTGATCGATGCGACCGCGTTCATCAACGGGAATGCCTTGGATGGCAACCGGCTGATCCACTGCGAGCACGGGCGGCGCTGCGTCAGCACGTCCGACGGGAGCGGCGAGCCCAGGATCCTGGTGAGCGAGTACCAGGGACGCCGGCTGAACTCGCCCAACGACGCGGTCGTGGCCGCGGATGGCGCCATCTGGTTCACCGATCCCACGTACGGATTGCAGAACCCCCGGCAGGGCTGCCCGGGCGAGCCGGAGCTGGACCATCGCAGCGTCTACCGGTTCGAACCCGGGACGGGCGCGCTGACGCGGATGGCGGACCTGGAGCAGCCGAACGGGCTCGGGTTCGCGCCCGACGGGAGGACGCTGTACGTGGCGGATTCCGACCTGGACCGGCACGAGATCATCGCCTTCGACGTGGCGGAAGACTACACGCTTTCCAATCGCCGCGCGTTCGCCGTGATCCAAGACGGGGTGCCGGACGGGTTCGCCGTGGATGCGCGGGGACGGGTGTGGACCTCGTCCGGCGCGGGCGTGCAGGTGTTCTCGGCGGCGGGGGAGGCGCTGGGGCTGATCCCCACGCCTCACTTGTGCTCCAACTGCACGTTCGGCGGGGTGGATGGATTGCGGCTGTTCATCACCGGCGAGGAGAGCCTGTGGGCCATCGACCTGGCCGGGCAGGGGTCTGGCGGATGAACAACGAGGTGCCCGGGCGCACGCGGCGGCCGGGCACCTGTTTCTTCCCCGCCGAAGCTCGATCAGCCGTCGCGGCGCTCCGACCGGCGGCCCCCAGCGGGCTCGCGCTCGTTGTCCAGCCGGTGGCGGCGCTTGACTCCCATGATGTACAGGAGGAGGCCGGCGGCGCCCAGCACCGCGGCTGCCTTGGACAGGTTGTTGCTTCTCGCGGGCTGCTGCCCGGCGTCGTTCGCGGAGGCCATTCGGCTGTGTCTGGGGCGAGTGTCGTTGGTGGCGTGTCGCAAGACAGGACGATACACCGCCGCGCGCCGTCACGCGAGGGCGTGATCCACCTTTCCACCATCGTTTCGCCGCCCGTCTACCGTTGCACATGGCCCACCCTTCCCCCGATCCGCTGGACGCGCTCTTCCAGGCGCTCGGCCGCTCCGCCTTCCGCCGCCGCTTCCGGCTGCGCGGAGCGGACCTGGCGTACCTGCGGGGCAAGGGGATGGACACCGTGCTGCGCCACGCAGACGAGATGATCGCGGCCCGCCTGGCCCCCGCCGAGCCGCTGAACGACGGCAAGCAGACGCCCATGCGCGGGCACCCGGTGTTCGTCGCCCAGCATGCCACCGCCACCTGCTGCCGCGGCTGCCTGGCCAAGTGGCACCGCATTCCAAAAGGGCGGGAGCTGGCGGATTCCGAGCGAGCGCACGTCGTCGCCGTCATCGAGCGGTGGATCCGGGAGCAGGACGCCGCCGCCCCCGCCTCGCCCGACGCCGCGCCGCACGCGGATGCGCAGCTCGGCATGGACCTGTCCTAATTTTTTTATGAGAATCGTGGCGGGTCGTGTGTCTGCGATTTCCGCATCTCTGGGGTGAACGTCGGGCGTCAAATGTTCCCCTCGCAGACAGGCCGCCCGCCGCTTATGTTGGCGCCCACGCACCCCCGATGCAGATGCCTGAAGAAAACGAATACCTGTTCGGCACCCACGATGACGAGCTGCGTCGGCTGGGTTTTCAGCACCAGGTGTGGATCCGCGAGGCGGCGGCGGCGTGGCATCGAGCCGGGTTCGGCGCCGGAAGCCACGTGCTGGACCTGGGCTGCGGGCCCGGCTACACCACCTGCGACCTGGCCCTGCTCGTCGGCCAGGGCGGGAGCGTGACGGGGGTGGACGTCTCGCCGCGCTTCGTGGCGCACACGCGGGCGCAGGCCGCTGCGCGCGGGCTGGGGAACGTGGTGGCCCACGTGCAGGACGCGGAATCGCTGGAGCTTGCGGCGGGGGAGTTCGACGGCGTCTACTCGCGCTGGGTACTCACCTACCTTAGGCGCCCTGAAGAGGCCATTCGTGGCGCGGCTCGTGCGCTGAAGCCGGGCGGGCGGATGGTGATCCACGACTACTCGCACTACGAGGGGCTGCAGCTCGTTCCCGAGCATCCCGCATTCCGCCGCGGCATCGACATCGTGATTGCGCAGTGGCGGGAAAGCGGGGGAGATCCGGCCGTAGGCGCACGGCTGCCGGCCATGATGGCCGATGCGGGGCTGGAGGTGCTTTCCATCACCCCCGTGCACCGCGTGGCCCGGCCGGGCGATGTCCTGTGGCGCTGGCCGCGGACGTTCTTCGACAACTACCTGCCGGCGCTGGTCGCCTCCGGAGCGATGACGGAGGACGAGCGGCTGGCGTTCGACGCCGCGTGGCGGGCCGCCGAGGCGCATCCCGGCGGGTTCTTCGCCACGCCGCCCATGCTGGAAGTGCTCGCCATTCGCCACTGACATGCGCATCGTCCTGCAGCGAGTAGCCCGCGCGCGCGTCACCGTCGGCGAGCGCGTGACGGGTGAGATCGGCCCCGGCCTGCTGCTGCTCGTGGGCTTCACCGATGGTGACGGCGACGAGGCGCTGGCGTGGATGGCGGAAAAGGTGGCCGGGCTGCGCATCTTCGCGGACGACGAGGGAAAGATGAACCGCTCGGTGCAGGACGCGGGCGGGGGGCTGCTGGTGGTATCGCAGTTCACGCTGTACGGCGACACGCGCAAGGGGCGCCGGCCCAGCTTCGTCGAGGCCGCGCGGCCGGAGATCGCCATTCCGCTGTACGAGCGGTTCCTGGAGATGCTGCGGGCCACGGGGCTCCCGGTGCAGACCGGCGAGTTCGGGGCGATGATGCAGGTGGAGCTGGTGAACGATGGTCCCGTCACCCTGATCTTGGAGCGCTGAGGATGGTCTGTTTCGGCCCCGTTACGCTGCAGAACGTAGTGGGCGTGTGGGTGGTCGATCCGGCCGACCCGATTCTTCGCACGGAGTTCGGGGACGTGACGATGATCATCGACGTCGATGGCGAGGTGCTGTACATGATCCTGGATCCCGGCGCCACGCTGGAGCTTCACGCGCAGATCGTGGAAGACGGCGGGCGGCTGTGGCTGGAAGGGCAGCCGGGGGTGCGCTCGCCCATCACCCTGACCCCGGATGGCAAGATGCTGCTGGACGACGGCGATTCGCAGTGCGTGCTCGTCCGCGTCCTGACCTGAACGAGAGCCCTGATGTACATCGAACCGATCGATTCGCCCACGCCGCCGCCGCTGGTGCTGGCCTCGCAGTCGCCCCGCCGCGCCGAGCTGCTGGGTCGCCTGGCGCTGCCCTTCGAAACGCTCCCGGCCGACATCGACGAGAGCTACCTGTCGGGCGAAACGCCGCCGCAGCACGCGGAGCGGCTTTCGCGCGAAAAGGCGCAGAAGATCGCGGCGCAGCGTCCGGAGGCCATCGTGATCGGCTCCGATACCATCGTGGTGATCGACGGCGAGGTGCTGGGCAAGCCGCGCGACCAGGAGCACGCGGTGGAGATGTTGACGCGCCTTTCCGGCCGGGAGCACGAGGTGTGCACCGGCGTAGCCATCGCGCACGGCACCCGCGTGGAAACGGGGCTGGCGCGTGTAAGGGTGCGCTTCCGCGACCTGGACGAGCGCACGTGGATGGAGTACGTGGTCACGGGCGAGCCGATGGACAAGGCCGGCGCGTACGGCATTCAGGGATTCGGCTCGGCGGTCGTGGAGTCGATCGATGGCGACTACTTCGCGGTCATGGGCCTGCCGGTGGTGCTGATGCTCGAGCTGATCGAGCGCTTCGGGTGGCGCTACGCGTTCGGCACCTTGGTCAAGAGCTGATCCGGAGGCACGTCACGACAGCCTGTCATCCTGAGGCCCAGGCGCACCGTGCCGGCCCGCAGCACCTGCGTCGCGGGCCGAAGGATCTAGCCGCGGACGGGTACAAGCCTGGGCGCGGCAGCGGTCAAGGAGACCGAGGCCTCGGCTGCCGTGGGGCCCTCACCCGTCCTCGCTTAGGCTCGTCCCCCCTCTCCCACAAACAGCGTGAGAGAGGGGGGACACTTCAGGGCTTGGTGGCGCATCCAACTCGTTCGCGCACCACCGCAGTTGTCATCCTGACCCAAGCGTGCCGTACTCGCCCGCACGCCGAACCTCGCGGGCCGAAGGATCTAGCGGCGGACATGTACAAGCTTGGGCGCGGCAGCGGTCACGGAGACCGAGGCCTCGGCCGCGGTCGGGCGACTGAAGTCGCTGCAACAAACACACGAAGTCCACCTTCGTGGACTGGCTTGATTCGTGTAAGCTGGAGTGTGTGGCGCGCCCTGATTTTCCCACTTCGATATTCGTACTCACGCACTCCCCGATGCAGTTCACGGATTCACACGCGCACCTCGCAGACGACAAGGTCTTTCCCGATGTCGAGGGCGTCGTCGCCCGGGCACGTGAGGCGGGGGTGACTACGATCGTGAGCGTCGCGACGGGGGCCGACGATGCGCGGACGTGCATCCAGCTGGCGGCGCGGTTCCCGGGGGTGTACGCCACGGCCGGCATCCATCCGCACCGGGCCGCGGAGTACGACGAGGAAGTGATCCGGCACATCCGGCTGCTGCTGGACGACGCTCGCGTGGTGGCGGTCGGCGAGACGGGGCTGGACTACCACTACGACTTTTCGCCGCGCGACGTGCAGCGGGCCTCGTTCACGCGGCACCTGGAGCTGTCGCGCGAAACGGGAAAGCCGACCATCGTGCACTCGCGCGAGGCGGACGACGACATGCGCGCCTTGCTGCGTGAGGCGGGGCAGGGGACCGTGGGCGTGCTCCACTCCTTTTCCAGCGGACGCGCACTGCTGGAGGAGGCCTTGGCGATGGGCTGGTACGCGTCGTTTTCGGGGATGGTAACCTTCAAGAAGTACGAAGGCGCCGACTTCGTCCGCATGGTGCCCTCGGATCGCATCCTCGTGGAGACGGATACGCCGTACCTGGCGCCCGTCCCGCATCGGGGAAAGCAGAACCAGCCCGCGTTCGTTCCCCACACGGCGGCCCGCTGCGCCGAACTCCGCGGCGAAGACCCCGCCGAGTTCGCCGCTCGAACGGTGGAGAACGCGCGCCGGTTTTACGGCCTGCAATAGGCCCCACCCGCACGCGCGCCGCACCTGCCGAAACCAACCTGTCATCCCGAAGAAGCGGCCACGCAGAACTTGCCCGCACACCACGGACGGTAGCGACTGAGGGATCCGCCACACAGCCGGCGACCCCGCTCCGGAGTTGCAGGCGCATCATGGCTGGCTGTCGTTCGCGCGCCGCGCGCTTGGAACAGCGGAGCGCCTCAGTCCGCCGTCGTCGCGCCCCACCGGAGTGTGTGGCGGATCCCTCGGTCGCTGCGGGCTGCGTCGTGGGGGCTGGGGCGGTGTGGCCGCTCCGTCGGGATGACATCCGGGGCCGCGCACCTGCCAAACGCGACCCGATTCTTCCTGATCCGCCCCCACCGTCCTGACCGCTTCCCGCACGTGTGTCAACGGTTGACTCCGGCCCGTCTGGCGCGGTAGACTACCACCCGAAGTTCAGCCGAAAGCACGCCCGCGCCAACACGACCCAGCATGCCCCGCAGGATCCAGGTTCTTCCCGAAAAGCTCGCCAACCAGATCGCGGCCGGCGAAGTCGTCGAGCGACCGGCATCGGTGGTCAAGGAGCTCCTGGAGAACGCCCTGGATGCGGGTGCATCGCGGGTGGACGTCACCGTGCGCAACGGCGGCAAGACCGAAATCCGCGTGGCTGACGACGGGCACGGGATGGGCCGCGAGGACGCGTTGCTGGCCATGGACCGCCACGCCACGAGCAAGATCCGCTCGGAGCACGACCTGGCGGCCATTCGCACCTTGGGCTTCCGCGGCGAGGCGCTTCCCTCCATCGCCTCCGTCAGCCGCATGGTGCTGGAAACGGCGGAGCGCGAGGGGCACGGCACGCGGGTCGTCGTCACGGGCGGGCAGATGGCCGCCGTGGAAGACTGCGCGCGGCGCGTGGGAACGACGGTGTCGGTGCGCAGCCTGTTCTTCAACGTCCCCGCGCGCGCCAAGTTCCTGCGCTCCACGGCCGCCGAAAACCGCGCCATAGGCGAGGTCGTCACCACGGCCGCGCTGGCGACGCCGGGCATCGGCTTCACCTTCGATTCCGGCCCCAAGGACCTGCTGACGCTCCCCATCGCCACCGGCGTCGGCGAGCGGATCGCGGCGCTGTGGGGGAACGAGGCGGCGGCCGAGCTTCTTCCCATCACCCACCGGCTGAGCGCGGGCGCCCTTTCGGGGATGATCCAGCGTCCCAACGCGGCGCGGTCCGGAGGGCGGCGGACGTACCTGTTCGTCAACGGGCGCCCGTTCGGCGACCGCAACCTGGTGCGCGCGGCCGACCGGGCGTACAAAACGACGATCTCGCCCGGCGTGCATCCCCACCTGTTCCTGTTCCTGGAGGTGCCGGACGGTGAGGTAGACGTCAACGTGCACCCCGCCAAGGCCGAGGTGCGTTTCCGCGACAAGATCGGCATCGAGCGGCTGATCGAGGACGGCGTCCGCGCGGCCCTCGCCGGCCTGGAAAGCACGCCCAGCATCGGCCTGCGGCAGCCAGCGGCGTACCCTATCGTTCCCGCCGGCTACGGCGTGATGACGGCGCGCGAGGTGCCGTCGCACGGCTACGGTTCCGAGCCGTCCCCGCACGTTCCCGCGGCCCCCTCGCTCCCCGAGGCCGCGGCGCCCGCCGAGCCCCGTGCCGAGCCGCAGATGACGCTGTTCGTCACCGGCGGCGGCTCGGATCCCGCCTCGAAGGACGCCGGCCCGGAGCGCGCTCTGCCCGCGGACCTGTTCGCGGGCGCGGCGCCGGCCATGTGGCAGATCCACAACACGTACATCCTGGCGGAGACGCGTAGCGGCATCGTGATGGTGGACCAGCACTCGGCGCACGAGCGGGTGCTGTACGAGCAGATCGTGGGGCAGTTCGATAACGGGGGGGCGGAGAGCCAGCGCCTGCTGTTTCCGATCACCCTGCGCCTGTCTCCCGCCGAGTACGCGCTGGTGGAGCAGATCCACGGTGTGCTGGAGCGCGCGGGGTTCGAGGTGGAGCCGTTCGGCGGGCGGTCGATCATCGTGCACGCGGTGCCCAACCCGCATCCGTACTTCGATGCTGAGCGGTGCCTGCGCGAGATGATCGCGGAGCTTTCGGATGGGTCGCCCCTGGTGGACAGCGCGCGGACGCAGCACCAGCGGATCGCGCTGTCGATGGCGTGCAAGGGGGCGATCAAGGCGGGGCAGAAGCTGAGTGCGCAGGAGATGACGGAGCTCTTCGACCGCCTGTTCGCGACCGAGCTGCCCTACCACGACATCCACGGCCGGCCCACGGTGATCCAGCTCTCCCTGGCCGAGCTGCACCGGCGGTTCGGGCGCAGCGGATGAACGCGGGCGGGAAGTGCGTGAGTGCGTCAGTGCGTGAGTGCGGGAGTGAAGGGCACACGCCGACACGCACGAGTTGTCATTCTGAGGCCCAGGCGCGCCGCACTCTCCCGTCCGACGAGCTACGCGGGCCGAAGGATCTAGCCTGCGACACTTCCAAGCCTGGACGCGACAGCGCCACGGATGCGTGGGCCTCGGCTCGTCGGGGCGCGAGCCCTGGCCCCGGTGCGATCCTCGGCGCCCCCCATCCCCAGCCCTTCCCCCGCAAACTGCGCGGGGGAAGGGAGCTAGTCCGGCGCGTCACGATAGCTCGGCGCTCGGGCGGGTTGCCCTGGCGAGGTGTGGTGTGGTTCGGAGAGGCCGGCGCAGTCCCCGGCTGCCCTCTCCCCCGGCCCCTCTCCCGCAAGCGGGAGAGGGGAGAATTCGAGTGCTCTCGGCCGGACCGGCGCACTCGACTGGAGGGGGACGCGTATCCGCGCGGCCGGTGCGACTCAGTCCGCGAAGGCGGACTTCGGGCCGTTGTTGCCGCGAATTCATTCGCCCCAGCGGGGCAGCGGCACACCCTTTACCACGGGCCTCGGCACACCCCCCAGCACGGTCCGAGGCCTCGGCTTCCGTGCCGCTGCCGCGCCCAGGTTGAGAGGCACCCTCGGCTAGATCCCACGGCCCGCGTGGTATGTACTGCGGGCCGATTCGGTGCGCTCGGGCCTCTGGATGACAACCTCCGGCGGGTCCTCCACACCCGCTCGTTCCTCTGGGCCAATGCAGCACCGGGAACCGTCGAGCGCGCGAACCCTGGCCCGGGCGCATCCCGCGGTGCCCCCCATCCCCGGCCCTTCCCCCGCAAACTGCGCGGGGGAAGGGAGCCAGTCCGGCGCGTCACGACAGCCCGGCGCTCGGGCGGGTGGCCTTGGCGAGGTGTGGTGCGGTTCGGAGAGGCCGGCGCAGTCCCCGGCTGCCCTCTCCCCCGGCCCCTCTCCCGCAAGCGGGAGAGGGGAGAATTCGAGTGCGCTCGGCTGGCCCGGCACATTCGACTGGATTGGGACGCGTATCAGCGCGGCCGGTGCGACTCAGTCCGCGAAGGCGGACTTCGGGCCGTTGTTGCCGCGAATTCATTCGCCCCAGCAGGCCTGAGGAACACCCCCCACCACGGGCCGCGGCCCACTCCCCAGCACAGATTGAGGCTCACTCCTCAGCAGAGGACGAGGCCTCGGCTTCCGTGCCGCTGCCGCGCCCGGGTTGAGAAGCGCCCTCAGCTAGATCCCGCGGCCCGCATGGTCTGCACTGCGGGCCGGTTCGGTGCGCTCGGGCCTCTGGATGACAACGTCCCGGGTGCCCTCCGCGCCCGTGTGAACCCTGCGGGCCGGTGCGGTGCGCTCGGGCCTCTGAATGACAACGAGTGGTCTCCACGCGCCGGTGTGCTCCCCTCTCCGCACGTAGTTTGTGCGGGGAGTGGCCGGGGGAGGGGCATCCCCGGATGAGCGCCGATGCCCTTGCCATCGTCGGCCCGACGTCGTCCGGGAAGACCGCGCTCTCCATCGACGTCGCGCGGCGGCTGGATGCGGAGATCATTTCCATGGACTCGCGGGCCGTGTTCCAGGGGATGGATATCGGCACGGCGAAGCCCACAGTGGAGGAGCGGGGCGGCATTCCGCACTGGGGCATCGACATCGCCAGCCCGGCGGAGCGGTTCAGCGCGGCCAAGTGGGCCGCGTATGCGCGCGAGAAAATCCAGGAGATCCGCGGCCGCGGGCGCGTGCCCATGCTCGTGGGCGGCACCGGGTTCTTTCTGCGCGCCCTCACGCATCCCATCTTTCAGGAGCCGGCGCTGGACCCGGCCGCCCGCGCCCGTATCACCACGCTGATGGAGCGGATGAGCGACGCCGAGCTGCTGCGCTGGCTGGAGCCGCACGATCCCGCGTCCGCCGAGCGCCTGCGGCACTGGGGCGGGCGCCAGCGGCTGATGCGCGCGCTGGAGGTGCCGCTGCTCACGGGACGATCGCTGTCGTGGTGGCACGAGCACTCGCCGCCGGACGAGGCGCCCGTTCCCGTGCTGCCGTTCGTGCTGCAGGTGCCGCGCGAACGGCTTCATGCGGGGATCGACCGGCGCATCGGCCAGATGGTGGAGGCGGGGCTGCTGGACGAGGTGCGCGCGCTGATCGAGCGCTACGGCGAGAACGCGCCGGGGCTGAACGCCCACGGCTACGCCGAGCTGGTCCCGTATTTCCGTGGCGAGCGCACGCTGGACGAGGCGCTGGCCCTGGTGGGCGCGAACACCAAGGCGTACACCAAGCGCCAGATGACCTGGTTCCGCACCAAGCTCCCCGAGGGCGCCGTCTGGCTGGACGCCACGCAGCCGCGCGCGGAGCTGGTCGAGGAGATACTCGCGGTGTGGAACGCGCGCGGCAGTACCTAGTACCAAGTGCCAGGTGGGGACGCCCTGACCTGGTCCTCGTCCTTGGTACTCGGCACTTGGTACCTGGTACTCTTGAGTTCCTCTCGCGAAGCGAGTCATGAAGATCGGCATCACCTGCTATCCCACGTACGGCGGCTCCGGCGCCGTCGCGACGGAACTGGGGATCGAGCTGGCGCAGCGCGGCCACGAGATCCACTTCATCTCGTACGCGCAGCCGTTTCGCCTGCCGCACTTCGTGGAGCGCGTCTACTTTCACGAGGTAGAGACGGCGCGCTACCCGCTATTCGAGCACCACAACTATTCGCTCGCCCTGGCCGCGGCCATGCACGACACCGTCGTGCGCAACGACCTGGACCTGCTTCACGTGCACTACGCCATCCCGCACGCCACCTCGGCGTGGATCGCCAAGGAGATGCTGGGGCACGACCATCCGCTGAAGATCGTCACCACGCTGCACGGCACCGACATCACGCTGGTGGGGCAGGAGCGCTCCTGGTTCGACATCACTCGCTTCTCCATCCAGAAGTCCGACGGCATCACCGCCGTTTCCAACTATCTCAAGGACGAGACGGTCAAGCACTTCGCCGTGCCGGGAGACGACATCGAGGTCATCTACAACTTCATCGATCCCAAGCTGTACGACCGCGCGTCGCACCCCTGCCACAAGGACACGCTCGCCCGGCCGGGGGAGATGCTGGTGCTTCACGTCTCCAACTTCCGCCCGGTGAAGCGGGTGCGCGACGTGGTACGGATCTTCGAGCGGCTGAACCGGAAGGTGCCGTCGCGCCTCGTGCTCGTCGGCGACGGGCCGGACCGCCCGATGGCCATGGACGAGGCCGAGGCGCTCGGCATCAAGAACCGCGTCCGCTTCCTGGGCAAGCAGGACTCCGTGGCCGAGCTAATGGCCTGCGCCGACCTGCTGCTGCTGCCGTCGGAATCGGAGTCGTTCGGCCTGGTGGCGCTGGAGGCGATGGCCAGCGGCGTGCCCGTGGTCGCCAGCCGGGCCGGCGGCGTTCCCGAAGTGGTGGAAGACCAGGTGACCGGGTGCCTGGGCGAGATCGGGGACGTGGAGGGGATGGCCGACGCGGCCGTGGGCCTGCTCTCGGACCATGCCACGTGGGTGCGCACCAGCATCGCCGCCAAGCGCATCGCTGCCGAGCGATTCGCGGCGGACGTGATCGTGCCCCAATATGAGAGATATTACGAGCGTGTGATCGCCGGATCGCCGGCCGCCGAGCCGGAACTAGCCGCCACGGGAGACGACTGAATGCTTCGACGCGACGCCCTTCTGCTGATCGACGCCGCCCTGGCCGAGGACGTGGGCCCGGGCGACTTCACCACCCTGTGGACCGTTCCCGAAGACCGCCAGGCCGAGGCCGTCGTCGTCGCCAAGGCGTCGGGCGTGTTCGGCGGATGCTACGCGGCCACGGAAACCTTCCGGCGCGTGGACCCGCACCTGGAGATCGAGGCCGCCTTCGCCGAGGGCACGGCGATCGAGCCCGGCGACGTGACGATGACCATCCGCGGCTCCGCCCGGTCCATCCTCACGGCCGAGCGGACGGCGCTCAACTTCCTCCAGCGCCTCTCGGGCATCGCCACCGTCACCCGCCAGTACGTGCGCGCGGTGGAGGGCACGGGCGCGCGGGTGATCGACACGCGCAAGACCACTCCGGGGATGCGCTGGCTGGAAAAGGCGGCGGTGGCCGCGGGCGGCGGCACCAACCACCGTTTCGGCCTGCACGACATGGTGATGATCAAGGACAACCACATCGCGGCGGCGGGCGGCATCACCGCGGCGGTGGAGGCGGTCCGCAGCCAGAACGACCTGGGGCTGGCGGTGGAGGTGGAGACGGGCACGCTGGACGAGGTGCGCGAGGCGCTGGCGGCGGGCGCGGACCGCATCATGTTCGACAACATGACGCCGGAGATGATGCGCGAGGCAGTGGAGATCGTCCGCGCCCACGGCGAGGGCGGGCCGGAGACGGAGGCGTCCGGCGGCATCACGCTGGAAACCATCCGCGCCTACGCCGAAACGGGGGTGGACTACATTTCCATCGGCGCGCTGACGCACTCCGCGCCGTCGCTGGACCTGTCGCTGCGGCTCACCGCGTTGTGACCGACCGCCCGGCCGAGCGCTGGGAGGGACGGTCGGCCGCGGAGCTGGCCGCCCGCTGGTCGCTCCCTGCGGTCCACCTGTTCGAGAGCATTACGTCCACGAACGACGCCGCTCGCGCGCTGGCGGATTCTGGCGCGCCGCATGGGACGCTGGTGCTCGCGGAAGAGCAGACGGCGGGGCGGGGCAGAAGCGGCCGCGCGTGGTTGTCGCCGCCGGGACTGGGGATCTGGATGTCGATGGTGGCGCGTCCCGCGGAGCTGCCGGCGCCCGGCCTGCTCCCCATCCTGGTGGGTCTGGCGGCCGCGAAGGCGGTCGACGCGTACGTGCAGCCCGCGACAGCGCAGATCAAGTGGCCCAACGACCTTCAGCTCGCCGGCCGCAAGTTCGCCGGCATCCTCTGCGAGGGCGCGTGGGAAGGCGACGGCCCGGGCGCGGTGATCGTTGGCATGGGGCTGAACGTGTCGCACGCGCCCGACGACTTTCCCGCAGAGGTACGCGAGACCGCCACGTCACTGCGCATCGCCGCGGGATGGCAGCCATCGCGCCCGGAGGTGGCGGGTGCCGTAGCGTTCGCGGTGATGCGCGCCCTGGCCCGCCCGCCGGCGCAGCTACGGGGCGGGCTGCTCGACGCCTTGGGCCGCCGCGACGCGCTGCAGGGCCGCCACGTCCGCGTGACCGGCGCGCAACCGATGTCGGGAATCGCGCTGGGCATCTCCCCGAGCGGCGCCCTGCTGGTGCGCGACACGGACGGCGTGCTGCGCACCATCACCTCCGGCACGGTCCGCCTGGCCCCGGCCGACGCCACCCCGTGAGCCGCGCCAGGCCGACTCTCGCACTTTCGCACTTTCGCACTCTCGCACTTCCCCCCAATGGATCTCGTATTCGACGTCGGCAACACGGAAACCGTCATCGGCTGGTTCCAGGACACGGAGTTGCGCGGCCACTGGCGCGTAAGCACCGACAGCCGCCGCACCGCCGACGAGTACGGGATGATCCTCGTCCAGTTGCTCACCGCGTGCGGCGTGGGACACAACTCCGTGCGCGCGGCGACGATCGGCTCCGTGGTCCCCGCGATGACCGTCGTTCTGCGGGGCGCGTGCGAGCGCTACCTGAACGTTGCCGCCGTAGCCGTGGATGCGCGCACCCCGCTGCCCATCACGCTGGACGTCGATGAGCCGATGACGGTGGGCGCCGACCGCATTGTCAACACGCTTGCAGCGCTGCGGATGTACGCGACCGATACCGTGGTCGTGGACCTGGGCACGGCGACCACGTTCGACTGCATCACCCGCGACGGCGTGTTCATCGGCGGGGTGATCTCGCCCGGCGTAAAGACCTCGTCCGCGAGCCTGACGGAGCGCACCGCCAAGCTGCCGCGCGTGGACCTCGTTCCCCCGCAGCGGGTGATCGGCCGGCGCACGGAGACGTGCATCCAGAGCGGCGTGTTCTACGGCGCCGTCGACGCCATCGACGGAACCGTGCACCGCATCCGCGAGGAATGGGGAAGCGACGAGCTACTCGTCGTCGCGACGGGCGGCCTGGCGGAACTGATCGGGCCGCACTGCCGTACGGTGCAGAAGATCGAGCCGTACCTGACGCTCTACGGGCTGGAGTTCGCCCGCGAGCACCTGGCGGGGGCGGACGTCGGCGGACGATAGGCAACCGCGATTTCCATCGAGAGCGCCGTTCATGATCACGACCAGCACAGCGGAAGCCGAAGCAAAACGTCCGGTGGATGAACGCCGGACATTGGCCTTGGGGCCGCCGCTCAACTTTCAGCTCGGCGAAACGGCACGTCCCGTTCGCGAGCATGGCTTGCGGGGACGCCTGTACGTCCGGATGCAGCAGATCCTGGCCGTTGTGGTCGGCTGTCTTGCGGTCGCCGTGCCGTGGGTTCCCTCAGTGATGGTCGGCAGCGATCTGACGCCAGCGCTCGGCGCCGGCGCGGTGGTCACATTGACGGTGCTGGCTGTTTCGCAGTGGCTGCTGGCTAAAGGGGTAAAGCACTTTCGGAAATGGGCCTGGTACGGAGCCATGTTCCTGTTCGCTCTCACCACCGTAGAGGACGTGCTGGATGTCCAGCGTGGGTTCGACGACTTCGCGGGGAACGCCGTGTGGCTGTGCATAAGGATCTACTGGGTCGCGTATTTCTGGCAGCGCCGCACGGACTTCGATCTCTAACGAGCGCACGACGCCACGCTGAGCCGGCGGCGGCGGAGCGGATTGACGGCAGTGAGGCACCGGCGGACACGCACGATACTAGCGCCCTTCCCCCGCGCAGTTTGCGGGGGAAGGGTTGGGGATGGGGGGCCCCGCGGCATGCACCGAGTCCAGTCGAACCCCGACCGAAGTTCTCCCCTCTCCGCACGCAGTTTGTGCGGGGAGGGGCGGGGGAGGGGCACCCCACGGGTCCGTGACCGCTGCCGCGCCCAAGTTGTTACGTGCCCCAGGTTAGATCCTTCGGCCCGCGTGGGATGGCATACGGGCTGGTCCGGTGCGCCTGGGCCTCAGGATGACAGGCTGTGTGCTGGGCCCAAATAGCGAAGCGGCGGGCCTCGTGTGAGGCCCGCCGCTTCGCTTTTCCTGCCCTCCCTGGGTCAGACCGGGCGACGGCCGGTGATGACGCGCCAGGCGATGATGATGATGGCCAGGATCAGCAGGATGTAGGCGATGTTGCCCAGGGCGCCGATGACGCCGCCCACTCCCAACAGCGCAACCAGCAGCAGCACGATACCGACGATCAGCAGAATGTCCATCGTTTCCTCGGGTATGTCGGATGTGGACCAACCGGTACTGCGCTAAACTGCCACAGCCAGTAGCAGCTACCGTGCCAGGCCGGGATGTGTTTGCCGCGTACAGGGTTTGAGCAGGGCGGGATTGCACGGTCCGCGAGCGCGGGGCTATCTTTCCCGGCTATGCCCAATACCCGACTAGCCCAGGTTCCCCCCGGATCGCAGGACCTCCTGGCCGCCGACGTGCGCCGCCGGAGGCACGTCCAGCGCGTGTGGTTTGAGCTCGCCGAGGCGGCGGGGTACCACGAGGTGATCCCGCCGACCTTCGAGTACGAGGAGGTGTTCACCGCGGCCGGCACCAAGCTGGCCAGCGAACTCATCCGCTTCGTGGACCGCGACGGGCGGCTCGTCGCCCTCCGCGCCGACTTCACCTCGGCGCTGGCGCGGATGGCCTCCACGCGGCTTCGCGATGCGGAAACGCCGCTGCGGCTGTCGTACGCCGGCAAGGTGTATCGCCAGCGGCCGGAGGGCGGGGGGCACGCGCGCGAGACCTTTCAACTGGGCGCCGAGCTGATCGGCAGCGCGGGGCCGGATGCGGACGTCGAGGTGCTGCGGCTGGTGATCGGGCAGCTGCGCCAGCTGGGGGTGAGCGAGTTCCAGATCAACCTGGGCGACATCCGCTTCGTCACGCCGCTGATGGCGGGACTGAGCGCGGACGAGGCCGAGTCGCTGCGCACGGCCATCGACCGCAAGGACCGCGCGGCCCTGGCCGACGGCGCCCGCCGCTACGGCGCACCCGCCGCGGTCGCCCGGGCATTGGTGGAGCTGCCGGAATTGATCGGTCGCGGAGACGTGCTGCTGCGGGCGCGGTCGCTGGCCTCCGGCCCCGAAGCAGAGACGGCCATCGAGCGGCTGCGGGCCATCGACGGCATGCTGACGGAGGACGAACGGGCGCACGTGGTGTACGACTTGGGCGAGATCCGCGGGCTGGGATACTACACGGGGATGCAGTTCGAGGTGTTCGTGGCGGGCGCCGGGCGCGCGCTGGCCTTCGGCGGGCGGTACGACGACCTGCTGGCGCGCTACGGCTCCGACCGGCCTGCGGTGGGCTTCGCGATGGAGACCGACGCGCTGGCCGAGCTGCTTCCGGAGGCCCCGTGAGCGCGCGCCCGTTGCGCATCGCCCTGCCGAAGGGGCGGATGATGGACGAGGCGCTCCTGGTCTTCGAGCGCATCGGCGCCATCATCGACCCGGCTGCCCGCGACTCGCGCCGGCTGATCCTGCCCTCGGCGGATGGACGCTTCGAGTTCCTTCCCGTGAAGAGCGGCGACGTCCCGGTCTACGTGGAGACGGGTGTGGCCGACGCGGGAATCGTGGGGCAGGACGTGCTGGACGAGGGCGAGCCCGACGTGCTGCGGCCGCTGGACCTGGGGTTCGGCGGATGCATGCTGGCCGTCGCGGCGCCGGAGGGCGCGCCGTATCCGTACCTGCCGGGCGAGACGATGCCGCGCGTGGCCACCAAGTACGTGGAGAGCGCGCGCAGGTTCTTCGCCACCAAGGGGATGCAGGTGGAGCTGATCCGCATCTCCGGCTCCGTGGAGCTGGCGCCGCTGCTGGGGCTGGCGCACTGGATCGTGGACCTGGTGCAGACCGGCCGCACCCTGCAGGAGAACGGGCTCGTGGTGGTGGAGCCGATCGCCCGCTCCACGGCGCGGCTGATCGTGAACCGCGCCAGCCACAAGCTTCGGCTGGAAGATCACCAGCGCCTGATCGCCGGGCTGGCGGGCGCCTTGGAGAGTGCGTGAGTGCGGAAGTGCGTGAGTGCCTCAGTGCTCGCGCCCGCCGTTTCACTTCCGCACTAACGCACTCACGCACTCACGCACCTTGTTGAAGATTCGCACTCTCCGCGTCGCGCCGCCGTTCGCCGAGCTTCGGCAGATGGCGGCCGCCGCGTCTACGGACGATCCCGGGCTGCGCGATGCGGTCGCCGGCATCCTGCGCGACGTTCGGGCGCGCGGCGACGAGGCGCTGCTGGAGTACACGGCGCGCTTCGACGGCTTCCAGGCGCCGGACGCGCCGGGGCTCCGTATCGGCGTAGACCAGCTGGAGGAGGCCGCGCGCTCCATCGACCCCGACCTGCTGAACTCGCTGCGCGCCGCCGCCGAGAACATCCGCCGCTTCCACGAGAAGCAGCGCGAGCACGGGTTCCTGGAGATCGAGCCCGACGGCAGCATCCTGGGCCAGCGCGTGGCCCCGCTGCGGCGCGTGGGAATCTACGTTCCCGGCGGGCGCGCGGCGTATCCATCCTCCGTGCTGATGAACGCCATTCCCGCCGCCGTCGCGGGGGTGGACGAGATCGCGATGGCGTCGCCCACGCCCGGCGGCGAGATCACCCCCGTGGTGCTGGCCGCGGCGCACGTGGCGGGGGTCACCGAGGTGCTGCGGATCGGCGGGGCGCAGGCGGTGGGCGCGCTGGCGTTCGGAACGGATTCCATCGGCCGCGTGGACAAGATTGTGGGGCCGGGGAACAAGTGGGTGGCCGAGGCCAAGCGCCAGGTGTTCGGCGTGGTGAACATCGACATGGTGGCGGGCCCCTCCGAGATCCTGGTGATCGCCGACGATACGGCCGATGCGGTGCACGTGGCGGCGGACCTGATCGGCCAGGCGGAGCACGATCCCGACGCCATCGCCTGGCTGGTGACGACCTCCGCGGCGCTGGCGGAGCGCGTGCCGGCGGAGCTGGGGCGGCTGCTGGAGCGCAACCCGCGCCGCGACGTGGCCCGCGCCGCGCTGGAAGCCAACGGCGCCATCGTCATCGTGGACACGCTGGAGGACGCCGCCGCCGTGGCCGACCTGCGCGCGCCGGAGCACCTGGAGCTGCTGGTGGCCGAGCCGATGGTGCTGGCGGGGCGCATCCGGAACGCGGGCGCCATCTTCCTGGGCGCCCACAGCCCCGAACCGATGGGCGACTACTTCGCGGGCCCCAACCACGTTCTGCCGACGGGCGGCTCGGCGCGCTTCGCCAGCCCGCTGGGCGTGTACGACTTCGTGAAGCGCACCAGCCTGATCGGCCTTTCCGCCGCGCGCCTGCGCCGCGACGCTCCGCACGTCATCCGCCTGGCTGAGAGCGAGGGGCTGTTCGGGCACGCGGAAGCCGTGAGAGTGCGTGAGTGCGGAAGTGCGTGAGTGCGGAAGTGGCTTCGGCGCCGCGCCTGGAACCGTGCGCCTCGCCGCGTGCCGTTTACTCCCGCACTAACGCACTGACGCACTAACGCACCTTCAACACTGACCATAGATCACGTGAAAGTCCTCTACTCCGTAATCGCCGAGAACGCCACGCTCCGCCACGACGGGCGCATGGACGTGCACGGCATTTTCCACGAGCTGTACGCGCCGGGCTTTCCCGCGCAGCAGGACCGGCTGACGCTGGTGACCACCATCGAGTGGAACCCCGACGAGCGCGGCGCCATCGACTTCAGCGTCAACCTGCTGGACCCGGCGCGCAGCCCCGTGCTCACCATCAACGCGCAGACCGAGGTGGCGGACGAGTACGCCATCCACCGCCCGGCGCGCACGCAGATGGCCATCCCTATCGACAACCTCGTCTTCCCGGGCCCCGGCACGTACGAGTTCGAGCTGACGGTCGGCGAGGTGAAGCAGGGGCTGCTGCAGCTGTACCTGGTCCAGGACGCGCACGCGCACTGAAGAAAGAAGAGTTTCACGCAGAGGACGCAGAGATGACAGAGAGGACGCAGAGGGGCCGTGGCTGCCCTCTGCGTCCTCGCTTTTTCCCTCTGCGACCTCTGCGTGAAATGCAGTTACAGGGGACGGGGAAGAATCGTATCGAGTTCGCGCAGGTCGGCGTCGCTGAGGGTCCAGTTCGCGGCCGCGGCGTTGGCGTGCACCTGCTCGGGGCGGGTGGCGCCGGCGATGACGGATGCCACGGTCGGACGCGACAGGAGCCATGAGAACGCCAGCTCCAGCAGCGTGTGGCCGCGGGACTCGGAGAACGCGATCAGGCGCTCGACGAGGTCCAGGTTCTCGCTCGTGAGCAGGGGGTTGTGCGGCGGCATGCTGGCGAGCCGCGTGCCCTGTGGCACCGGCTGGCCCTTGCGGTACTTGCCCGTCAGCAGCCCGTTCGCGAGAGGGAAGTACGGGATGAACGCCACGCCTCGGCGCTCGCACTCGGCCAGCACGCCCGACTCGGGTTGGCGCTTGAGGAGGCTGTACTCGTTCTGCACGCTCACGAAGCGCGCGGCTCCCTCCGGAAGAACCTCCGCCGCCTTTTGGATCTGGTCGGCGGAGAAGTTGGAGCTGCCGATCTCGCGCACCTTCCCCGCCTTCACCAGCTCGTCGAGCACGCCCAGGGTTTCGGCGATGGGCACGTTGG
Source organism: Longimicrobium sp. (assembly GCF_036388275.1). Taxonomy (NCBI): domain Bacteria; kingdom Pseudomonadati; phylum Gemmatimonadota; class Longimicrobiia; order Longimicrobiales; family Longimicrobiaceae; genus Longimicrobium; species Longimicrobium sp. The sequence goes on along the minus strand of NZ_DASVSF010000100.1, from coordinate 192,773 downwards.
GATCGGGCCTGTGCATCTGGTACAGGTCGATGTAGTCCGTCCCCAGGCGCCGCAAGCTGCCCTCCAGCGCCTTCCGCACGGATGCCGGCCGACCGCCGCTCTCGGGTCCTGATCCCGGGTGGCCGAACTTGGTGGCGACGATCGCCTCTGACCGCCGCAGCCCCAGCGCCCGGCCCAGGAATTCCTCGCTCTGCCCCCTGGCGTACACCTCCGCGGTGTCGAAGAAGTTGATCCCCGAGTCCAGCGCGGCCCCGACCACGCGCTCGGTCTGCACCGCGTCGATGCGCATCCCGAAGTTGTTGCACCCCAGCCCCACCGCCGAAACATCCAGCGATCCAATCTTTCGAGTCTGCATCCACGCTCCCCGCGTTTGAGGTTGATTGCCTGCGTCCAGCGCCTGCATCGTTTGCGCCTTCCGGAACCGGAGCGGCGAGAATGGCCTCGCCGTGCACTGGCTCTACGAACGCGTTATTCAGCTTCGCGCGCGTAGAGTTTCCCAGAGTTCGCGTGGCGGCAGGATGCGTAGTTCATGGACGTCTTCCCGAACGGCGAGTAGGTCCCGATCGCCGGTAACCAGGATGTCCGCTCTGCTGCTGATTGCGGTGGCGAGGACCCAGCCATCGTCTGGATCGCGGATCTGGTAGGAGGACGTCTCTGTCGGTTTGGGATAGACAGGATTCCGTCGCAAGGCACGAAGGACCTCGTCTACCTGGGCATTCGGCACCTTGAGCTTCGTAGAGAGGATCCTCCGGAGTTCATCGAGCACCACTTCTCCGCACACGAGTTCGTGCCTCGCGAGGATCTCTTCGTAGAGTTCCGCACAAAGGCCGCGCGTGCTAAACGCGCTGATGAGAACGTTCGTGTCCGGAAAGATCCTCACGAGACGTCGCGGAACACGTCCTCATCAGTCACCCAGCCCTGAGCCTCCGCGTACGGCATGAGTTCACTCCTGAGAGCCGCGAACTCCGCCTGTCGAATCTGGCGACGCAACGCCTCGCGGACGAAATCGCTTCGGGACTGCCCAGACTTTCCGCACAGGGTCTCGAGTTCGCGCTCTAGCTCGTCGTCCAGCCGAACCGTCAACATCGTAGCCATGCTAGCTCCTTGTTGTAGTACAACGCCATACAATCTAGAACGAAGGAGCCCACGCGCCAAGTTCTAGCAGTCCCGCGTGTGGACCCACACCGGTCCAAGCACGCCGACTCCGACGAGCGTGAGCCGGAAAATCGTTTGAGCGCGGGTGGGGTCCGGGCGGATGAGGAAGAGGATCAGCCCGTAGAGCGCCACGAAGACGAGGACGAAGCGCAGCTGGTTTCGACGGCTGTCCGTCAACCTCCCTCCCGCTCCCAGAAGTCCGGGTACCGGGTGGGGAACCCGGCCTCGTCCACCTGCAGGTCGCGCACGAACGCGCCGCCCGCGCTCTCGTAGCGATAGGCGTGCTCGCCGGTGCGGATGTACGTCTGCTGCAGCGGCTCCAGCGCGAGGCTTGGAAAGCGCAGCCATGCGGCGCGCACCTCGGCCCGCTCGCCAACCGCGAGGTTCAGCCGGCGGATGGGCAGCAGGTTGGTCGACGGGCTGAAGTTCAGGTCCACGTCCACACATCCCGCCACCTGCGGCACCTCCACGCCGTTCATCCGCCACACGCCATCCGCGACGGCGATCTCGACATCGACGGTCCGCTGGCCGATCCATCCGCTGACCCGCGTCCGCAGGGTGCGCCACCCGGCATCGCATGCAACGCGATAGCTGAGGCAGCACGGCCCGGCATCATCCGCGAACACTGCGGTTCCCGCCAGCCACCATCCCTCGCCCACGCGATCCACCCGCGCCGACTCATGGCCGGGCTGGTCCACTCGCCGCCAGAGGATCAGGCGCGAAGACTCATCATCCTTGATGTTCATCGTGTGTGGAGGAAGGATTGCTATCAGGGTAGGTTGTGCACCGCAGCCACCGAAGCGCGCCGGGCTGGCTCCCTTCCCCCGCGCAGTTTGCGGGGGAAGGGTTGGGGATGGGGGGCGCCCGCGGCATGCACCGGGCTCAGCCGCATCCGGCACGAAGTTACTGGGTCCGCCGGTCGGCCTAAACCGCCGCGAGCGCCTGGTTCAGCAGGCGGATGAACAAGCCCGCCTCCCGAACCCGGTCCATCGGGTGCATCCACCCGGCGTGCGACGAGTGCGCGAAGAGCCCGGTGATGGCGACGGACGTGTCGACGGCGGGCGGCATCAGCGATTGCAGGCGCAGCGTCTCGGTGTACGGAATCAGCCGGTCGGCGCGGCCGTGCGACAGGACGACGCGGCCCCGCAGGTCGGCGAGGCGGGGGCGCGGGTCCAGCCCCGGATCGGTCTCCAGGAGCGCCGTCACGAACGCATCCGCGATGTGGCGGACCAGGGCGGGGTCCGTCGGCGCGGCATCCGTCGCGGGCGCCAGCACGTCCCACACCCTCTGCTCGGCCGGCGAGAGGGTGCGCCGGATGTCGGCTTTCATGGGGTCGTACACCGGGTCCCACGACCAGTCGCCGCGCCGGCCCGCTTCCATCGCCAGCGCATGCGCCCCCCGCTGCACCGCCTGCATCCCCGCGAACTCCGGAATGCGCGTCAGGTAGTTGCCCGCCATGATCCAGCGGCCGTACGGGTCGGGGTCTACGTGCTCCGTGCGCCCGTCCCATTCGTGCTCACCGGTAAATAGCGAATTCACCATTCGCCGCACGTCCGCGTAGCCGCCGAAGGAAACGACCGCCTTCAGGTCGCGGCGGATGTCGGGATCGGCGAACGCCATCATGGCCTGCGTGGCGCCGAACGAGAATCCGATGGCCCCCACGCCCCCCGGCCTCACCTCCGGCCGGTGCGCAAGCACGTGCGCCCCCGCGGCGATGGTCTGTCGCGCGGCCTCCAGGTCCAGCCTCAGCTCGCGCCACGCGGGCACATCGGGCACCAGCACGGCCGCGCCCGAACCCGCCAGCGAGCGGACGAAGCGCGTCATGGCCTTGTGGCGGCGGCCGGGCACCGTCAGCCCGTGCAGCACCACCCAGCCGGGGGCCGGGCGCGGGCGGTCCGGCAGGTACAGCGTGGCCTCGCGGCGCTCGCCGGCCACCTCCACGAACATCTCTTCTTCGCGGAACGCGCCGGCACCGTCGCGCAGGTAGGTGCGAAGGAAACGCGCGGTGCGCAGGGTGGGAATCATGGGTGCGCCATCCCCACCGCCTGTGAGATGCGATCCAGCCCCTCGTTGCGAAGCCGGTCCAGCAGGCCGCGGTTGATGTCTCTGGCGATGGTGGGGCCCTGGTAGATGAACCCGGTCCACACCTGCACCAGGCTGGCCCCGGCGCGGATCATCTCCCACGCGTCCGCCGCGCCGAACACGCCGCCCACGCCCACGATGGGCATCCGCCCGCCCGTCGTCCGCCAGATCAGCGACACCACCTGCACCGCGCGCCGGTGCACCGGGGCGCCGCTGATCCCGCCCGCGCCCATCCCGTCCACCCCGCGCGTGCGCAGTCCATCGCGCGAGATGGTGGTGTTCGTGGCGATCACGCCCGCCATCCCTTCCTCCGCCGCGATGCCGACGGCCTCCTCCACCTGCGGGTCGGTCAGGTCGGGGGCAATCTTCAGCAGGATGGGCCGGGCGCCGCCGCCGCGGATCTTCGCGAGCTCCGCCGCGCGAATGCGAAGGGCGCGCAGGAGCTCGCGCAGGGGCGCCGCGTCCTGCAGCTGCCGCAGCCCCGGCGTGTTGGGCGAGCTCACGTTGACCACGACGTACGCGGCGAAGGCTTCGAGCAGCTCCAGGCTGCGCAGGTAGTCGGAGGTGGCATCTTCCAGCGCGGTCGCCTTGCTCTTGCCGATGTTGATGCCCAGCACCGGCTCGATGCGCGTGCGCCGCAGCCGCGCCGTCACGGCGTCCGCGCCCGGGTTGTTGAAGCCCATGCGGTTGAGCAGCGCGCGGTCGGCGGGAAGGCGAAAGAGGCGCGGGCGCGGGTTTCCCGGTTGGGGCAACGCGGTCACGGTGCCGATCTCCACGTGTCCGAACCCCAGCGCGCCCAGCGCGTTGAACGACTCTCCGGACTTGTCGAACCCCGCCGCCAGTCCGACGGGGTTGGGAAAGCGGATGCCGAACCGCTCCGTCTCCAGAGCCGAGTGGCGCACCTGGAACATGGACCGCGCGAGCGCGCGCGACGGCCCCGTCAGCAGCGCGGCGTTCAGCGCGGCGGTGCCGGCGAAGTGCGCGGGCTCGGGAGCCAGCCCAAAGAGCAGGGGACGAACGGCGTCGTACAGCGGCATCGGCGGGCATCTCGCGGAAAGCCCGGACGCGCGCGGCACGTCCGGGCTCGGGATTCCAGCGAAGCTAGGGCGTGCTCAGACGCCCGGCAAGTGACCAGGAATCCCGCTCTCCGGGCTGGCAACCTGAGCGGTCTCGTCGTTCCCGCGTTGCGCCTGCGGCGTCGTATCGGATGACGCGCTCGGAGCGAAGTAGTCTTGCAGGCTACGTAGCCGCCCGTCGAGGTCCGCGACGGCGGTGTTGCGGTGATACTCGCCGGAAGCGAAGCCCCACGCATTGAGGCCGCAGGTGCTGCATTCAGTCGCGTCCAGCCGAACGGTTTTTCCACAGCCGCAGGCCCACTCCTCCTTCTCTCCGCCAAACAACCCCTTGGTGGAAGTCCGTGTCCAGAGCCGGGGAAAGAGTGCTTCGACCTGTGCTTTCAGCGCCTCCAAGCGAGGGATGTCGTCCGCCGAGTAGGAAGAGGGGTGTGCCTTCAGGAGATTGAGCATCGATTTCTGGGCTGGCCTGCTTGCCTCGGGCAGCCGTCGGGAGAGCTCGTCGTAATCGACCAGATCCAGTCCCGTGATGAGTTCCTCGGCGGCCTTTCGCAACGCTCCGGCTTTTTCGCCTTCCGAAACGGCGACGTGTGCGTAAAGCAGGTGCTTGGCGTCATCCGGGCTCAACGCGGCAAAATAGGCGAATACGCGTTTCTTGATGGTCTCGCGGGCTGGACCATCCAGCGTAGATCCGTTGAGGTCGCGGAGCGCCCCGAGTGCGTACGGGCCGAACTCGGTGATGGCATGCTCCGTCGCGAAGTTCCAGGTCTCCTGGTCCAGCCGAAGCGCTTTTCCGTCGATCGCAGCCAGGAGTTGATTCTTCCGGAGGAGAACAGCCATGTCCCCCGCCGAGATGCGGCGGTTGTCTCGTTCCTCGTCACGGATACGGGGTGCTTGCTGGCACCGGGCAAATACCGCCGTTCCCACGGCGTTGAGCATGAACATCGACTTTCCCTGGCCTGAAACTTCACCGAAGTCCATGTGCAGGCCGATGACCGCATTTCCGCCCAGCATCGCGGCCCGGTCCTGGAGCAGTTCGGTGGCCTCGGTATACAAGTCGGAAAGCTGTTTTCCGTAGCTATGGGAGCGGCCGCCGAAGAAATCCGAGAATCCAGCAAAGATGTCGCTCACGATTCCCGCCCCGGCGACTCGATGCACAGACACCAGGCCGAGGTGCTCCACGATCTCCCAACCTTCCAGGTGCGACGTCGTGGTGACGAGTGCGGACTTCCGAAAGGCTCTATTCCTCATGAGGCTTCGCGATTCGCAATGGATGGCTCCCTTGATGGCTGAGTAGCCGTCGCCACGAACGGCATGGGCGGGAACGAAAGGTGGATTGGAAGCAAAGATGGAGGGTCGGCCTCAACCGCTCAAGAGGGACACTGCTCGTCGGAGGCGACTTCAGAGGGATAATCGACCCAGCTCCGCAGGCGTGGCCCCGCCAAGTGATCCAGGTGAACGCATTTGCGGAGGAACGTCGCGATATGTACCTGTTTCGGTAGCCATCGATGGATTGGCCTTACTCCCTCAGCACACCGCAGTCAGAAAGCGAGCCCTTATGCTCTTTGGCCTCGGCTTTGGTGAGCTTCTCTTTACTCTGATCGTTCTGGGCGTGCTGGTAGCACTCCTCGTGCGAGTCGCACGGGGCATCACGGGATCGAGCAGGAACGCTGGAGATTAGGAGAGCCAGCGCCGGGGCTCGTCATCCATCGCCAAGGCTTCCGTGAGCGCGGAGGCCAGGTTCTCGATCAATTCGGCACGGGTGGCTCCCTGCGAGTTTACGCCCGGCCGTTCATCCACCCAGCCGATCCACCATCCCTCGCCCTGGCGAACCCGGAACGTGTACGTCGCGTCCATCTGCTCCTCCCGAGTCTGTGAAAGTAGACAACGTGGGCGGGTGGGGCAAAGGACGCAACGGCCCGGGGGCGCAGAGCTTGCCCCACCGAGCGGCTCGCGTTCCGGATCAACCGAATGGGAGGGTGGGATGGCTCGATACAGGATGAAGCAGCGGCTGATCTCGATCGGCGAGGACTACACGATCGAAGACGAGCGCGGCCAGCCGGTCTACAAGGTGGACGGCAAGGTGATGACCATCCGCGAAACGTTCGAGATCACCGACATGCAGGGCAGGGAAGTGGTCACCGTCCGCGAAAAGAAGATCGCCATCCGCGACAGCATGAAGCTCCTGCGGGGCGGCGAAACGATCGCGACGGTCAAGAAGGCGCTGATCTCGCCCTTCCGCGACAAGTGGATCGTGGACGTGGAGGGCGGCGACGACCTGGTGGTGAAGGGCGACATCCTGGACCACGAATACGAGGTGGAGCGCGGCGGAAAAACGGTGGCCAATGTATCCAAGAAGTGGTTCACCATTCGCGACACCTACGGCATCGACATCCAGTCGGGCCAGGACGACGGGCTGATCCTGGGCGTCGTCGTCGCCATCGACGAGATGGTGCACGACCCCGACGAAGCGAAGTGACTCCGGGGCGGGACAGGCAGCTCCGGGCCGCCGTCGGCGTACGCGCGTGGCGCCATCTAGCCCTGACCACGTCTGCCCTGGCCGCGACCGCCTGCACTTCCGGCGCGGCGCCGAGCCCGTGCACCGCTCCGGGCGCGGACACGTCCGGATGGCGAGGGGTGGACGCGGGTCCGTTTCAGCTGTCGCTTCCGGCGGAATACCAGCGCGAGGAAATGCGGGGGATCGACTCGGTCGTCCGCCGGTGGGTGGCGTCCGGCAGGCGCTCGGTCCAGGCGGACTTCGGCATGTACTCGAATTCGCTGAACGATGCGGCGGAGAGAATGGACGGAGGCCGGGAGTGCATGGCCCGGATTGGAGGCCGGCGGGTCAAGGCGGTCAGCGGCTACGCCACGGAAGAGTCGTGGGGCCTGGACGGGCCGAAGTACGTGGTCGCGGCTGCGTGGCGAGAACCGGATGGCAGTTCGTTGCTCACTCTCGTCGCCCCCAGCGCCGATTCGGCCGGCGTGCCCGCCCTGCTGAGCATCGTGCGGTCGGTTCGGATCGCAGATCGGTAGAGGTGGCGCTCGACCCGTTCGGGATCAGGCGTCGATCTCGATGGGGCGCGGGGGCTCGTCCTGAATGAAGGTGCCCTGGATGGGCGCAGCCGAGACGCCCAGCTTCAGGTCCAGCGCGATGTTGCGGAAGCGGTCCGCCGTTTCGGGCGGAATGGCGATGCGCGTGAACAGGATCACCGCGTAGAACTCGCCCGTCAGAAGCACGCCGCCGAAGCCCAGCACGGAACACACGCCGTACTGGTCGACGAAGTCCTGCGCCGGGATGTACTGGCTTCCGGCGGCGTCGCGGACGTAGAACACGTTGTAGGTCTTTCCCTGCAGCCCCCGCAGCACCTCCGGCCTGGGCGACACCACATCGGTGGCATCGAGCCCCACCGCCCGCACCAGCTCGGCGATCATCGGGGCGCTCTTCACGAACTCCACCGTGGGGAGCGGAATGGCGTGGTGCCCGTGCGACGTCCACCGCGAGTTCCACCCGGGCTCGTCGCCCACCGTTCCCAGCAGCGTCAGGCACTGCAGCTCCGGCCCGGCGGGCTGATCGCCCAGGAACCGCGCGGCGAACTGCTGCGACTCCGGCGGCAGCGACGCGAACGGCACCGTCATGTAGAAGCGCGCCATCACGCACTCGCGCTTCCCATCCTCGCCCAGCGCCTGTGCGTAGAAGTAGCGCACGACGGAATCGGCCACCTCTTCGATGGACGTGGCACCCAGCGCCGCCCGGCGAAGGTCCGCGCCGCACGAGAGCATCTCGGTCAGGCCGAAGCGCAGGAGGGAAAAGCTCATGGACGGAACAGGGTTGCGGGGCATGGTCACGCGCGATCCACGCCGGAGCGCAGGGATCGCGCCGCGCCGCCGCCGGTGGACGCACGCGAGGCCCCGGACGTCGTGTCCGGGGCCTCGTTCGGTCGTTCGCGCCACGCGTCAAGCCGACGCGCATTGCGCCGGGCCTTCGCCGGCTAGCCGTCCGAGCCGCGGCAAAAGGTCTTCAGAAAGAACTCGAGCTCGGTTTCCGGACTCGGGCGCACCCACTCGATCATTCCCAGCGCCTCGTAGTCGGAGGACTCCGTCACCTCGGTTCCCAGCATCCAGATGATCCGCAGGACGTTGACTTTGCCGTTGTCGCAATCCAGCTCGAACCAGGTGCGTTTGCGGTCGAACGGCTTGCCCGAGGTGCTCGAGCGCTGCAGCGGGTACGTGTGCTGAATCCAGACGGACAGCACTCCCTCGTCGTCTTCCGTGAACGTGGTGGTGTCGTACGCAATCGTCGACGCGTCACTCCGATAGAAGACTCTCCACCGGGAGCTGGACTGGGCGTGAGCCGGTGCAAAACCGCAGAAGCAGAGTACGACGGCCAGGAGCAGCGAACGATTCATGGGCCAGGGACTCGGGAGGGCGGGTGAGGGCGGGAGATTCGGATGTTTACGATAAACGCGAACGCGTGGCTGCACAATCCCCGCTCCCCGCCCCGGAGCACGCGAGGCCCCGGACGGCGTGTCCGGGGCCTCGCAATTTCGTCGGGTCACGCCGCGCATCAGGCCGCCGTCGCGTTCCTCGAAGCAGCAAGAGGTGCCGTGAGGGCGTCGGCGAGCCAGGCGGGGCGCGTGGTGCCGGCCTCTTCCATGATCTCCACCGCCTCGTCGCCCTCGATGGTCTCGCGCTCAAGCAGGGCCACGGCCAGCGCGGCCAGGGGCTCGCGGTTGGCCTGGACGACTTCGCGGGTGCTGGCGTAGAGACGCTCCAGGATGGCCTTCACCTCGCGGTCCATCCGCGCGTGGGCCTCGGCGCTCAGGCTTCCCGCCTCGCCGTCGTGGATCAGCAGGCCGGTGTCGTCGCCCATCCCCAGCTGGTACACCATCTTGCGGGCGATGCCGTTCACCTGCTGAAGGTCGTTCTGCGCGCCGCTGGTGATGGCCAGCGGGCCGAACACCAGCTCCTCGGCCGCGCGCCCCGCCAGCCCCTTCATGATCAGCGCCTCCAGGTAGCTGCGCCGGTACAGGAAGCGGTCGTCGGAGGGCGAGAAATAGGCGACGCCCATGGCCTGGCCGCGTGGCTGGATGGTCACCTTGTGAAGCCCGTCCTCGGGCGCGCACAGCACGCCCACCAGCGCGTGGCCGGCCTCGTGGTACGCCACCGTGCAGCGCTCCTGGTCCATCGCCCGGAAGCCCTTGCGCTCCTTGCCCAGCAGCAGCCGGTCGCGCGCGGCGTCCACGTGCGCCCAGCGGACGGAGGGCTCCTGCTCGCGCGCGGCGGCGATGGCCGCTTCGTTCAGCAGGTTGGCCAGCTCGGCGCCGGTGGACCCGGGGGTCAGCCGCGCCAGCCGCCCCAGGTCCACTTCGGCATGGAGGGGAATGCCGCGCCGGGCGACGTGAAGCTTCAGGATCTCTTCGCGCCCGCCGGAGGTGGGCGGGCTGACGGTGATCATGCGGTCGAAGCGGCCGGGACGCTTCAGCGCCTCGTCCAGGTCGTCCGGACGATTCGTGGCGGCGATGACAACCACGCCCGCCAGCGGATCGAAGCCGTCCATCTCCACCAGCAGCTGGTTGAGCGTGCGGTCGTCTTCGTTGTGGCTGCGGTTGCGCCCGCGCTTGCCGCCCAGCGCGTCGATCTCGTCGATGAAGATGACCCCGCCCTTCTTGCGCGCCCGCTTGAACAGCGTCTTGATGCGGTGCGCGCCCATGCCCACCAGGAAGCCGGTGACTTCGGAGCCGGAGATGGAAAAGAAGGGCACGCCTGCCTCGCCCGCTACCGCCCGCGCCAGCAGCGTCTTCCCCGTCCCTGGCGGCCCGACCAGGAGCGCGCCCTTGGGGATGCGGGCGCCCAGCCGGGCGAAGCGCTCGGGGGCGCGAAGGAAGTCCACCATTTCGCGCAGCTCGTCGGCCGCGCCCTGCGTGCCTGCCACGTCGTCGAACGTCACGTCGGACGCGCCGGTGCCGCCCAGCTCCTCGCCAGCGCCCTGGTGGATTTGGCGGAACAGGAACCATCCCGCGCCGACCAGGAGCGCCACCGTCAGCAGCCCGCGCAGCACGCTCTCGGGCGTGGCGCGGGTGGGAGGCGAGGCCAGGGTAAGCTTGACCCCCGCGGCCTCGGCGCGCGCTGCCAGCCCGTCGATCTCCTCCACGGGGAAGGCCACGGCGAAGTCCGGATCGGTGCCGTTGGCCGCGCCCGCCGCGCCGGCCCACTCGCCCAGGATCACGTCGCCGGGGCGCACGGTGAGGGCCGACACCTTCTTCTGCGAGACGGCGCTGAGCAGCTCGGTGTAGGCGATGCGCGGCAGCTCCGGCGTGCGCGCGGCCCACCACGCCCACACGGCGACGACCAGCACGGCCATGCCGATGCCGCCGCGCACCAGCCAGGCGGGAACGCGGGGAGAGACGTCGCCCGGGGCCGGCTTGCCCGTAGCGGTGCCGGCAGAGGGACCAGACGGCTGCTTGGGAGTGTGATTTTCGCCGAGGGAAGACATGCAGCGAAACTGCTGAAGAGAGAAAACGCCGACCGGGACGTTCCCGCCGGCGTGTGTCGCATGGGATGTGACCCGCCTGCCGCCAGGAGGTTCCACGGGTCGCAAGTCGTTCCCTGGCAGCGGGTTGAAAGATAATGAATCTCCAACCGGAGTGGGAGTGGACGGGGTCGCCCGCCGCAGAGTCGCGCCCAGCGGCCGGCCTGCTCCCCGCACCGCGCGCTGTTTGCGCGGGAGCCCCGAAGGGAACCCGCAAGGCGGCGAAGTTGCTCCGTTGACACGCCCACGGGCACTATCTATGTTGCCGCCACAGCCGGCCCGGCATGGACGATCCGTCGCGGGGCGGCCCCAAAAACTCGTACTCTGGCCTGGACATGATAGACAAGATCACCGTCGTCGGCGCCGGCAACGTGGGCGCCACCGCCGCCCAGCGCGTCGCCGAAAAGGAGCTCGCGCGCCACGTGGTGCTCATCGACATCGCCGAAGGCATTCCGCAGGGCAAGGGGCTCGACCAGTGGGAGTCGGCACCGATCGAGCTCTTCGACACCCGCGTGACCGGCAGCAACGGCTACGAGGAGTCGGCCGGATCGGGCATCTACATCGTCACCGCCGGCATCGCCCGCAAGCCGGGGATGAGCCGCGACGACCTGCTGAACACCAACGCCGGCATCGTCCGCTCGGTCTGCGAGAACATCGCCCGCGTGTCGCCCGACGCCATCATCATCATGGTCAGCAACCCGCTGGACGTGATGTGCTACGTCGCGATGGAAGCGTCCGGCTTTCCGCGCGAGCGCATCATCGGCATGGCGGGGGTGCTCGACACGGCGCGCTACCGCTCGTTCCTGGCGGAGGCGATCGACGTCAGCGTCGAGGACATCCAGGCGATGGTGCTGGGTGGCCACGGCGACACCATGGTGCCCCTGATCAGCTATACGACCGTGAGCGGCATTCCCATCACGCAGCTGATCGACCGCGACAAGCTCGACGCCATCGTGGACCGCGCGCGCAACGGCGGCGCCGAGATCGTGAAGTACCTGAAGACGGGGAGCGCCTACTACGCCCCGTCCAGCGGCGCGGTGCAGATGGCCGAGGCCATCGTCAAGGACAAGAAGCGCATCCTTCCCTGCGCGGCCTTCCTGCAGGGCGAGTACGGGATGAACGGCCTGTTCCTGGGCGTGCCCTGCAAGCTGGGGCGCACCGGGCTGGAGCAGGTGCTGGAGGTGACGCTGACCGACGACGAGCGCGCCGCGCTGGAAAAGAGCGCCGAGGCCGTCCGCGAGCCCATGCGCGTTCTGGGCGCCAAGGTCTGATCCACCGCGCGCCGCCGCGCCGCGCTCCTCCAGGGGCGCGGCGCGGCGGCCGTTGGGAACCCGATACGGAGTACCTGGACATGGCAACCGACTTCCGGAACCGCTCCCTGGCCCAGGGGCTCCGCTACAAGGGGAGCACCGGGATGTGGACCTGGCTCCTGCACCGCGTGACGGGGCTGGGCATCCTGGCGTTCCTGATCGTGCACGTCGCCGACACGGCGGCGGTGGTGTACTGGCCGGACTTCTACGACCACACCCTGACCATCTACCGCAGCCCGCTCTTCCGGGTGGCGGAGCTCATCATCTTCTTCTCCGTCCTGTACCACGCGCTGAACGGCACGCGGATCATCATCCAGGACTTCTGGCCCATCGCCATGCTTCACCAGCGGCGCCTGGCCTTTGGCGCGCTGGGGCTGACGGCGCTGTTCATCATCCCGGTCGCCTACATCATGCTGGCTCCGCTCTTTGGCCTTCGTGAGGAGCCGGGCGCCGAGCGGCACCGGCAGCGGCAGATGCAGCAGGGCGGGGGACACGAGGCGCAGGCCGCGCCGGCCCCCGCCGTGGCGCCGGTGAGCATGGAGGCGCCGCGATGAGCACGGTGATCGACGAGGTGCCGGCGGAGGGCGGGCGCGGTGCGCCGCGGCCGGGCGGCGGCTACGACCAGCCGCTGATGCAGAAGAAGGGCAAGTTCGAGCTGTACAGCTGGGTGTTCATGCGCATTTCGGGGATTCTCCTGCTCTTCATGGCGCTGTACCACCTGTACTGGTGGAACATCGTCGTGGGGGTGGAGCACCTGAGCGCCGACTTGGTGCTGGAGCGCTGGAACCAGCCGCTCTGGCGCCTATACAACGTGGCGCTGGCCGCCTTCGCCCTGCTGCACGGGCTGAACGGAGCGCGCTACTCCATCGAGGACTACGTCCGCAAGCCGCAGGCACGCAAGATCGTGAAGGCGGTGGTGTACGGCGTGGTCCTGCTGTCCCTGGCCTGGGGGATCTTCGCCCTGATGACCTACGACTTTTCCGCCGCGGCGCGCCGATGATCCACACTCATACGTACGACGCGCTGGTGGTGGGAGGCGGCGGCGCGGGAATGATGTCGGCCATCTACCTGTCGCGCACCCCCGGGCTGCGCACGGCCGTCATCAGCAAGCTGTATCCGACGAGGTCCCACACGGGCGCCGCGCAGGGCGGGGTGTGCGCCGCGCTTGCCAACCTGGAAGAAGACCACCCGGAGTGGCACGCCTTCGATACCGTGAAGGGCTCCGACTACCTGGGCGACCAGGACGCCATCGCCGCGATGTGCGAGGAGGCCATCCCGGTAATCATCGAGCTGGAGCACATGGGGCTCCCGTTCAGCCGCACGCCGGACGGCAAGATCGCCCAGCGCCCCTTTGGCGGGCACACGCACCACTTCGGACAGGGCCCGGTGCGCCGCAGCTGCTACGCGGCCGACCGCACGGGGCACATGATCCTGCAGACGCTCTACCAGAACTGCATCAAGGGCGGCGTAGAGTTCTTCGACGAGTTCCAGGTGATGGACGTGATCCTGGCCGACGACGGGCGCTGCTGCGGGTGCGTCGCGTACGAGGTGGCGACGGGCGACCTGCACATTTTTCACGCCAAGGCCGTGGAGTTCGCCACGGGCGGATTCGGGCGGGTGTGGTCCATCACCTCCAACGCGCACGCCAATACGGGTGACGGCGTGGCCATCGCCCTCCGGCGGGGGATTCCGCTGGAGGACATGGAGTTCTACCAGTTCCACCCCACGGGCATCTACCGCCTGGGAATCCTGATCACCGAGGGCGTGCGCGGCGAGGGGGGCATCCTGCGCAACGACCACGGCGAGCGCTTCATGGAGCGCTACGCGCCCACCATGAAGGACCTGGCGTCGCGCGACGTGGTGTCGCGCGCCATCAGCATGGAAATCCGCGAAGGGCGGGGAATCAACGGCAAGAAGATGGTATACCTCGACGCCACGCACCTGGGCGCCGACGTGATCGAGAACAAGCTTCCCGACATCGCCGACTTCTGCCGCACCTACCTGGGCATCGACCCGGTGAAGGAGCCCATGCCCATTCAGCCCACGGCGCACTACGCCATGGGCGGCATTCCCACGGATGCCAACTGCCGGGTGGTGCGCGACGTGAACAACACCGTGCTCCCCGGGATGTACGCGGCGGGGGAGACGGCGTGCGTGTCGGTGCACGGCGCCAACCGGCTGGGCACCAACTCGCTGCTGGACTTGGTGGTGTTCGGGCGCCGCGGGGGGCTGGCCATGGCCGAGTTCTGCACGACGGCCGATCTGCCGCCGCTGCCGAAGAACCCCGAGGCGTTCGCGCGCGAGCAGCTGGACCGGCTGCTGGGCGTCAAGGGCGGGGGCGAGCCGGCGGCCCGCATCCGCGACGAGATGCAGGACGTGATGCAGGACGACGTGGGCATCTACCGCACCGGCGAGGGGATGGCGAACGCGCTGGCCAAGGTCCGCGAGCTCAAGGAGCGCTTCAAGGGCGTGTCGGTGAGCGACAAGGGTACGCGCTTCAACACCGACCTGCTCGAGGCGTGGGAGCTGGCCAACCTGCTGGACCTGGCCGAGGTGACGGCGCTGAGCGCCGTGAACCGCACCGAGAGCCGCGGCGCGCACATGCGCGAGGACTTCCAGTCGCGCGACGACGCCAACTGGCTGAAGCACACGTTCGTCACGCAGCGCGACGGGCAGATGGACATCACCTACAAGCCGGTGACCATCACCCAGTTCCAGCCCAAGGAGAGGGTGTACTGATGGCGGCGCCGAAGACGATCAAGCCGAGTGCCGGCGGGGGCGGCAAGGCGGCGGCGAAGCTGGCCACGGGCAAGCGGATCACGCTGCGCCTGTACCGCTTCAACCCCGATGTCGACGAAAAGCCGGTGTACCGCGAGTACACGGTGACGGCCGACCCCACGGACCGCGTGCTCGACGCGCTGAACCAGGTGAAGTGGTACGAGGACGGCTCGCTGACCTACCGGCGCAGCTGCGCCCACGGCATCTGCGGGTCCGACGCCATGCGCATCAACGGCGTGAACCGCCTTGCCTGCAAGGTGCTGATCCGCGACGTGGGCGAGCACGTGACCATCGAGCCGCTGATGGGCTTTCGCGTGATCAAGGACTTGGTGGTGGACATGGAGCCGTTCTTCGCCCAGTACCGCTCCGTGCTGCCGTTCCTGATCAACGACTCGCCCGTGCCGGACAACGGGCGCGAGCGGCTGCAATCGGTGCACGACCGCGAAAAGTTCGACGACACCACCAAGTGCATCCTGTGCGCGGCCTGCACCACCAGCTGCCCCAGCTTCTGGGCCGACGAGAACTTCGTGGGCCCGGCGGCCATCGTGAACGCGCACCGCTTCATCTTCGACTCGCGCGACACGAACGCGAACGAGCGGCTGGACATTCTGAACGACCGCGAAGGGGTGTGGCGCTGCCGCACCATCTTCAACTGCACCGAGGCCTGCCCCCGAGAGATCCGCATCACCAAGGCGATCGGCGAGGTGAAGAAGGCGATCCTCAAGGGCAGCCGCGACATCCCCATCCGCCAGCCCGCGACGTCGCACGGCTGAGGCGGGCGTTTGCCCCGACAGAACACGACCGGTCCCGTGGCGATGCTGCCGCGGGGCCGGTTGGCGTACCGGGGCTTGGTTCGGCGTGGTCGCGACTACGTTCCGCTCTTTGATGAGCCAAGGGACAAAGGCCTAATTGTCACGGGGCCCACCTCGCGCGGGTGCCGCTTGCCGTAATGCACTACGAATTGGTACTCCCACTGCGTAAGCGCGCTGCGTGCGCAGGTAGAAGGGCTTCAGCCGGGCTGGCCGCCGGGCGCTGACCCAAGAGCTCCGGCGCGCGCACTCGGAATCTCCTCGCGAGAAAGATGGTGGACGCACATGGGCGTGCACGCTGATCTGCGATAACCACCGCGACAAGAGCGCGATGTCGCCACTCCCCCAGGTAACATGTCCCCTCAAGCCAAGGCGAGCGCGCCACGCATGAGGATGCGCCCAAGCAATTTACAGGCGCTTGACGTTCGCAGCTGCGAGTATTATCTGGATCGGAGCGGGATCGGCCGATGTACTCAAACGGTGCTGTTGGCTGGAATTCCGTCTGCCGAACAACAAATTAAGCGGCACATCATCTCTCAACCCGAGACGGTATGGCTGACGAAACTTCTAATGAAGAACGCGTGGCCGAATCGGCCGACGTTTCCAAGGGTGTGCGCAAACGTAGCGAGGCAAAGCGCGCCTTGAAGCAACCAGCGAAGGCACAGCCGAATGTGGCGGAATCACTGCGCATCCAGCGAGCCGCTGATTCCCCGTCCACGGCAGCCAAGCGAGCAGCCCGTGCTTTCCCAGCAAGTTCTTTCGAGGAGGCACTCGGGCTCGCAGAAGCCGCTTTCGAATACGGGAGCGGCAAACCCGTCAGGCGCTTGAGCCTATTTGATCATCTCGGAAAGTCGCCCGAGTCCGGCCCGAGTCGGCAATGGGTCACCAACGCGAACAAATACGGCTTAATCAAAGGCGGGTACCAAGCCGACCAGCTCGAGCTCACCGCCGACGGGATTAGGGCAGTGAGCGAGGATGTACCTGCCAGAGAGCGGGTGCGCGTCCGGGTGCAGCTCGCGATCGAGAATATCGATCCGTTTAGGCAGCTGTACGAGCGCTTCGTCGGTAACAAGTTACCTGCCCGAAACGCAATGGTGGACGCGATCCAAGAGTTCGGTGTGCCTGAAGGTCAGGCTGAGGAGGCGGTGGATACGTTCATCGTGAACCTGCGATTCCTCGGGCTACTACAAACGTTATCGGGAGCGGAACGGATCGTCACGATTGACCATCTCCTCGACACGCTGCCCTCGACTCCCGCGACGAGCCCGTCGAGTCATGTGGCCCAGCCTCGGTCGACTTCGGCCGCGCTGATCACTGCGACGCAAGCTCAGTACGAAACCACGTGCTTCTATGTCGCGCCGATTGGCGAAGAGAGCAGCGAACTGCGAAAGCACTCTGACTTGCTCCTCGGGTCACTGGTAGAGCCGGCGATGGAGCAGTTCCAACTCAAGGTAGTACGTGCGGATGCGATCGACAAACCGGGCCTGATCATGTTGCCGCGTGCGATAACTCGCCCCCTCCATTCTGCGATAAGCTGCTCGATTCGCAAAATCACGCCAGTTGCGTGTACCGCCAAGCGCCGTTCACGTAGAAGTAGACGCGGCTGCTCGCAGAGTCGACCAACATAGGCACGCATCCCATGTGTGCCACAGGGACCCCAGTTGGCGCGCCAGCACAGGTGCGAACGTACTGGAACCCCGCCGTGGCGTCTGTCGCCAGCGCCAACTCCTGCGGGATAACCGAACCCGTCTCATAACCCGCAGGGAGCGACAGAACGCGCGTGTTGGCTCCCGTCACGGAGGAAGTCACTTCGATCCCGAATCCCAGACGGTTCCCGTCCCGGTCCGTACCCATTCGTAGCGCGACGAAGCGGATTGCCCCTGCAACGGCCGCCAGCAGGCGGAACACGATCGAGCCTCGGTCGGTGCCCCTGAACTCAATGTCCCCTGCAACAGGGTCACCGGCATCGTTTTCCGCCCGGAGCTCGTATGCGGCGCTGCCCTTCGACGCACCTGTCTGGCGGATTGTGCCTGGTCCCATCCGGTCGATCGTAACGTCGGGAGCAGTGGAGCCGCCCGCACCGAACTTCTGCTGCCCGTCCTGCCTACGTTGGAACGTTGGCTGCGTCGCGCCGGCCAACAGGTACTGCTCCGCGGTTGTCCCTGCCGTCGCCATCCGCCGCGTGACCGTGGACGTGGAGAGCGCAGGGCTCCCGATCACGTCCCATTTCGCGGTGTTGTTGGACGACGGCCCGGGCGTGATGCACACCTCACCCAGCGCGTGGCTTCCGGTCGGTGCGGGGTACAAGATGATCTGCCCAATCAGCCAGCGACCCGTCGTCGGCCTCGCCCCGAACACGATCACATCCAGCTCGTGGAACGTGAGCCCTCCGGCGGCGCTGGTGCCCCGAACGAGCACGTTCGTCTCACGCAGGTTCGCGAGGCGCAGCGGCGCAACGGTGTTGACGTTGCCCTTCATCCATATGTCGGCCACGTCCGTGAGGTTGACCGGGAACAGCACCATGTCCTGGCTGGCGTGCATGCGGTTGTTGGTGATGTGCACCCTATTGGCGAAGTCCGCCGGCAGTCCGCCGAGGACGTAGACCGCCGGGTTGCTCACCGACTCGAAGTCGTTGTCATCCAGCGACAGAACACCCCCCCGCCAGCGGAGCGCCTGCACATTCCCGCGGAAGCGGCAGCCCTCGACCTTCACCTCACGACGCGGGCTGTTGCTACTGACGGATGTTTCGACATAGCACGTGACGCCTGCGGCGGCCGGGTCGAACAGCGTCACCTCAATGGCGGTATCCGACGGGAAGATCGGCTGGGTGACCGGCCCCACCGGGATCGACGTGGCGTTCACGGGGGCGGTGCCCGTAGTTTCTGCGTAGACGCCGGTGCCCCACTTCAGGATCTTGCCAGCCGGGATCTCGGCCAGGAGAGGCGCGACGGGCAAAGCCGTAGCCCCGATCGCCACAGAGGCAGGAGCCGGGAGCGGGTTCGAGATTGTCGCAACGGCCAATCCGTCCTGCTGGATCGCGTCGCCGGGCAGTATCGGCGCCGTGGTGCGGTAGACAAGGACTCTGGTGGCGCCAGCGGGCGTGTGACCGCGGGTGCGCACCCAGGTGTTGGCGGAGACCGCGAAAAGGTCCGTTTCCGCGGGAATCGCCGCGGCAAGTGCGGGGACTGGCAGTGACACCGTACCGACCGGCAGGTCCGGCAGCAGCGGCAGCGGGTTTACGATCTGCGCCCGGATCGTAAGATCCGCCTCCCTGTACTTGTCGTGGCTGAACTCGACGCCTCCCAGGTCGAGGACGTCAGGCCCGGCGTTGCCGAGCGCGTACAGCACCCCGCCCGTGCTCGTACCGGCCGGGATGGTGAAGTCGTGACGGACCACCACTTCGCAGTTCCCCTCGAACCGCCACTCGTACTCCTGTACGCGCCACGGCTCGTTCAAGACAAAGCGGCAATTTTTGAACTTCCCGCGCATCTGACCCGTATTCATCTTACCGGTCACGCGCAGATTGCTAGCGTACAACTCGGGAATCACGCCGGTGTCGATCGTTTTCTTGACGTTCGCGTCGAACTTGTAGCGGCACAGGACGTTGCTCAGGAATACGCGGCTGGGGGCAAGGTTCGTCTGGTTAAACTCGAACTCCAGATTATCCACGGATGTGTTGCTGATGTGCCACGACTTGAACCCACCCGTGGCGCACAGGCCCGAGCGAAGCTTGCGCGCGCGGCCGGTCTCGCGAAATCCGTCGACGAAGATGTCGCCGAACGCGGAGTTCGCCATGGTGCCCAGCTTCAACCCATCCGTGTTGCAGTCGTGTACGGCGACGTCCCTCACGCGCAGTTCCGCGATACCTTCGTCGCCGTTCGCCACCATCTCGATACAGTGTGTTTGCTGCCGCTTCAGCCCTTCCGGATCGGCTGCGAAGAATGGATTACCGCGGTGGTTGTCGTCGATCGTCAGCCCCGAAATGTTCACGGTGATTTTGTGCCCCGCGGCGTTTCGCACGTAGAACAGCCGAAGCGCGAGGCTCCTGCGCTGGACTCCGTTCTCGTCCAGCCCCGGATCGGGGATGGAGTTATCGGGTCGCTTGATGTTGGTGATCCCCACCCCGGCACCCTGGATGGTGACGCTGTGCGTGGCCCCGTCCATCCAGACGAGCTCGCTCGTGTTTGGAGAGCCGATCACCCAGTATCCGGAGATCAGCTGAACGCGGATGCCCGTGGCCATGGCGTTCAGCCCGGCGGCGCGGACCGCCGGACCGTCGTTGTCAACCCCGTTCACCGGTGCCCCCCAGTGAACGGGGTTCAGCGCCTCGATGCTGCCGGGAGCGAAGCGCACCTTCCCCCCCAGCGACTCGTCAATCCAGTGGACGTGCCCCGCGTCGACCGGGCCCGCGAGCGTGAGGGTCACACCGGCGGCAGGCCTGACCAGCGCACCGGGGCGCACCTCCAGTCCCACGCCCAGGGTCATGCTGGCGTTGATGCGGAGCGGGTCGGCAAGCCGAATCCGCCCGCCCTCGTCCGCGACACGCGCGGCCAGCAGCGCGAGCCGCGGACCGTCGTCTGCCGTGCCGTCCAGCACGAAGCCGAGGTCGGCCCTGAAGGCGGCGACGTCGTACATGCCGGCACCGCCCCTGTTCAGGGCCGGGAGACTCACGCCGCCGGCGGTGTCGGGGGTGATGGAGTCGTAGATCAGCTCAATCGGCATTAGTTCACAACTCTCCCAGGATTCGCAATTTGTCGCCCATCACCACCTCTATGATGCCACCCGCATCCGTCGACAGAGGGGCGACCTGGATGCCCCGCGCCGTGCGCACGTGCCGGTGCGTCGCGCCGGAACGCGTCGCGACCGGCCGGTACCTTCCCGGCGACACCTCCTGGAGGTAGCTGAGCGTCACGCTTGACCTCTCCGGCATCGGCCCGGTGCCCCGCCTCACCTTGGCTACCTTCCCGAGGCTCATAGCGGCACCAGCCCCACGCCCGAATGGTCCGCCACGTTCCACGACCCCGTCCCCTCCCGCGCATCGATCACCGCGGCGCCATCCAGCAGTTCCGCGCGTACCTTCATCGTGTACAGCACCGCGCCCTCAGCCAGGTAGTTCTGGCCCGTCTGAAAGGTGTGGAAAGATCCCTCTTCCCGCGGATGATCGGGGACGGGTTCAACGGCGGCGGTGATGTCCTCCCAGTTCGTCCACCCGCCGCCGGTCGTGTGGCACTCCATCAGACGCACCCCGAAGCCCCACAGAGGCGCAGCGCCGACCGGCTGCGGGCGTGCGAGGAGGCTGATAGTGGCTACGCCCGCGCCCCCCGGTTCCGGCGCCTCGACGATCGGCTCCTCCGCCCACACGGGCCGGTTCGGATCGTCGGCCGCGTCGGCACTGCGCACGATGCGCGTAGCCGACACCTCCACGACACCGGGTTCGCTCTTCGACACCAGCGGCACGTTGCGGGCGGTGAAAAGCACCTCCCACTGCCCCGCGGCGGGCACGGGAATGTTGAGGAAGGTGACGGTGCTCCCATCCCTCTCTTGCGTCCAGGCCCCACCCGCGGCAGCAGTCCAGCTCTTTACGTCGGAGTCGCCGGTGCACCGGGCCTTTTTCCCGTCGATATCGATGCTGACGATCCTCGGAAGGCTGTTCTTGTCGAACTGAGGCACCGCGATGGTCTGGGGCTCACCCGTGGCAAGGCTTGCAGTGGGGCGGATCTCGGAGAGGTTGTCGTCGACCAGCAACACGTCGTCCTCGTACTCGTTGGGCCCGAGTACGTCGCCGGGAATGGTGATGGAGTTGGCGCCTGGACCGCGCACGGGGGCCCGGGGCGCCGACCACGGCTCCTTCCCCACCCGGGTAATAACCAGCATTGAGGTGACCTCAATACCGCGGAGCCGCCCGCGCCAGCGTGCGATGCCGATGGCTTGGCCGGCCACCACGCGCTCGACCGTTTTCACTACCTCCCACACAGGCGGCTCGGAATCCACCGGATCAACCTGGAAGTATTCCGTCCGGCCCTCGTAGCCGAACGCAGTCGAAAACGGAGTAACCGCGCCATAGAGTAGGTGGTTTCTGGGGGGCACGGCTGCAGTGATGAGCCCTGACCCGGAGAGCACCTGGTCCGGGCCCTTTGCCGCGAGAGCGGCGGCGACGTCGACATCGTGAGGCTGCTCGAGCAGGAGCGTCCGAAGCCACAAGTGCGCGACGCTTGGCCCGGCGGCGTAGTGGAAGCTCCTGGTGGCTTCGGTGCTGCCGGCGTCGGTCAAGCTGACGAACAACCCTGCGAGGTTCGTGGTACGCCGTTCGATCGGTTCCACCGCGGCGTGGATGTCCGTCCAGCGCCGGACCCAGACCGAGATCTCGTGACCGAGTGGGTCGCCGACGGACTGGACGACTCCTGTTGCCCATAGGCGGCCGCGGAGCTCGCGGCCGCCGACGGGATCCCTGGCGACGAAGGCGCTCACCTGCACCGCGATAAGGTCTCCGGGCTCCAATTCCGGGTGAGGATACGCCGCCTCAAAGCTCCAGAGCAGAAGCCCGGGGCCGATCGACTCAGTGACGCCTCGCGCGACGCGCTCGGCCAAGCCCACCGTGTCGATCCAGCGGGCCACGACGTCGTCCAGCACCTGCGGAGCATCCAGCGTCACCGTTCCGAGCTGCTCGAGAGCGTCCGCATGAAACGAGCGGATCTCCTCGGCGTACCGGCTCTCCGACTCCACCCAGAGGAACGGGACGAAGAACTCCGGCACTCGGTGCCGGTACCCGGGCCCGACGTGGTTCACGCGGATCTCCTCCTCCGGGAACGTCGCTACCAGCGCCTTCTCGCCGAGCACGTCCACCCACCGGACCCGGCCCTGAGAGCAAAGCACCGCCCCTCCCGCCATCCTGGCCACCGCGTCGAGCTCGTCCTTGCCGTCACCGTCGCTGATCAGCTTGCTGACCGTGCTGGTGTGAGCCGACGGGATCATTGGACCGCGATATCGCTCGGGAAGAGCGACGACGGCATCAAGCAGATCGGCGTATGCCTCGGCCAGCGTGCGGTTCTGAAAGTGAATCGGCTCTCTCACGGTCACGGCGTTCGACACGCTGATCGGCCGGGGCACGCGGACCCGCGTCAGAGCGAGGGGCGAGATGCACGTGATCCGAATCGCCGCCGGCGTGGAGACGTAATCCTCCACCAGCAGCTCATCGACCAGCATCCAGTCGCGTCGTGGCAATGAGGAGTGGCCCAGCCACAGGCGCACCGAGAGACCGGCGAGGGGGTACCGGGTGAGCAGCTCGGAGCCGAGATCCCGGAAGTCGCGCTCGCCGGTGCGCGCGATCAGCAGCTCGCCTTCCATAACCTCGCCCTTCAGAGTGACCGGGTCGATCGCCCAGGCGCCAGAGGGGTTAAACGTGGCCTCACCACCGTCGATCAGCGTGCGCTCCACCACGCGGCACCCCAGCGCCCGGACGATCGGCGTGTCGAGACCGAGCGAGGATGGCTCCAGGCGCGCGCGCATGCGGTACGTCTGCCGGATGGAGATCGGGTGGGGCGCGGTGGGTGAGAGGTCGGTGCCCCCGCTGGAGGAGTTGTCGATCCCCACCAGGTCGCCGTCGGCAAACGGGCGCCACGTGCCATCGTCCGCGGCGATCTCGTAGATGACGCGGCTGTCCGCGGCCTGCTCACCCTGGCCGACGAGTTCGACGTCCAACTGCGGTTGCGCTCCGAGATCGAGTTGATTCAGCGCGGTCGTGAAGCCAGCAGTCGCGGCTACGAACGTTCCGCTGTACATGGCCATGCGAGGCGCCCCGGCTGCCTTGACCCCGCCAAAGTCTCCTTGAATGCCTCGGGCACGGGCGGCGCCAGGTATCGCCTGCATCAAAAAGCTTCTGAGCCGCACTCCATGGACGTTCGCCTCGACCGGCCCGTAGCCCCAGCCGACATTCCCAGCCGGCTTACCATCAGCCTTAAGGCCCCTCACCACGACGAAGGTCGTAGGGGGCAAAGGCTGCGCGGCCTTCTGGGCCTCGGTGCCGATGAATCGAGGGGAGATCATCGGGACCACGACGCGAAGGCCCAGCGCCGCGAACGGCACCTCGACATCGCCTCCATTTGAACCGCCGGCTGCAGGGACGTACACGGTCTCGTGCAGAGGGACGGCCGTGTACGCCGCGATCGGGGTGCGGCTCGTGAGCAGGTTGTGCTCGGTGAGCCACAGGACCTGCACCGCCCACCGATCCACCTCCCGCGGCTGCGCCGGGTCGCGCTGGGCCACCAGGTGGAGCGTCAAGGCTCGCAGGACGAAATCACGTTGATTTGGCGGCCACTCGATGATCGCCGCATCTCGCGGCAGTTCTCCGAGCCGTGAGAGCCATCCGCTCCCTGAGCTCGTTGCCTCGACGACGGTACTCGTTTCGGCGGCGAGCTGGACTCCGCCCTCAGGAAGCGTGGCCAGACCGACGAGAGAGTCGGCAGACAGCCATTCGTCGGGACGATCGCGGACGTCCTCAGCCGCAACGCCTGCGATTTCAGGGATGATGCGCGCGAGCGGGTCCGCCCGCCGGAGGAGGCGCTCGAGTTCGGTGTTCCAGCCTCTGCGCATCAGCTCACCTGAGGCTCATGCTCGATCCACGACAGGATGGCCTGGCGCTCTGACCAGCCCTCCTGTTGCTCGAACCCGGCCCGCCCCGGCGTCGGCAGGGCGAGCACTGCGCGCTCAGCCTGGTCCGAGTCGTACACGAGCCACCCCGGCCGGGGCACCCACCAGAGATCGCGGATGTGGTACCGCGCCAAGGGGTACTCGCCCGGCGAGAGCTTGATGCCGATCTCACCAGTGCGCGCCCGGGTGCCCCGGCCAGCGCCCGACCAGGCGGCGTCCGTGGTGACTGCCTGGTATTGGAGGTCGATGCTTTCGTCTCCCCACGGCAAATCGAGGTACTGCAGCGGCGACCAGGCCCGGCCCACCCAGAGGCCGACGATCTCAGGCCTGAGGCCCGGGCCCATGGCGGGAACTCGGAGCTGCCAATCCGCTGCGGCTACCGCTGGAAATCGCTTCAGCCATGCGCCTTCCTCCGTCAGGGCGCCGGCGTCTCCGTCAATCGAGCCTGGCACCGCAGCCGCGGCCGGGATGACCACGTCGAGCACTGGAGTCACGTTGGCTACGAACCCGTCCGCGGATGCTTCCAGGATCACTCGGCGGCCGGCAAGGTTGTGACCGCGGTCCAGCACGAGCATGTCGACGGAGCGGGGTGAGGCGCACTCGATCCGGATCCACGACTCGGCGTCGTCGGTCCCCGGCGTCCACCGATCGCGCCACGAACGCCGGCCTGTGGCTACGCGCCAAACTTCCGCGCGGGATGCCTCACTGCTGGCGGTGACCAGGTGCGCGGGGAACATCACCTGGTTGGCCAGGTTTTCGATCAGGAACAGAGGTCGTCCCATAAATGCGTCAGGGGGTAGTTGCTGGAGGAAGGCGCTCGACGGCGTCGCGCTGGGCTCGTCGCCGTAGGAAGTACTCCGTCTCAGAGGTCGTGCGGCCGGTCCGCGAGTCGATCATCTGCAGGGTCACACGATCGGGACCCTCACGCCGCTTCTGCTGCTGCAGCGCGCGATCAGAATACTCCTCCAAGCGGACACGCTGCACCCGATCATCCTCGCGATCGCGCTCACGGCTGGCGAAAAGCCCGCCGATCACCTTGCCAAGGGTGCCGATGAGAGCTCCAGTGAACGGGTCCATTCCAGGCAGGCCCTGGGCGATCGTCGTCAAGCTGGAGATCACCGCCTGCTCGATGTCGGCCGAGCCTTCGATCCAGGCGAGCGCCACGTCTCCCATCGCACCAACGGCTACCGCGGCCGCCCGATCCATCTCGTCCGCGCCCTCGTGGAACTTCCGGAACAGCGCCGCGTAGTCCTTCTCCTTTCCGGCCGTCGCCCGCTGCGCTTCCGACAGGTCCCCCCATTGGATTCCCGCGCGGGCGGCCATCTCAACGTCGCGTTTTCGCATCGACGAGGTTGTGGTCTGCTGGTCGCGCGCCACAACGTCCGCAAGGGTTCCGCGGCCGTTGACCAGGCGGCCATACGAATCGCGACGGCCGGGCTGAGTTGCGAACGCCTGCAGCTGACGCAAGCCGTGGTCGGTGATCGCCTGCAATGCCGCTGGGTCGGGAGTGAAGGGCATCATCGGGAGCAAGCCCTTCGCATCGACCGAGATTCCCTCCTGTCGCCCGAGCTGCTGCATCCCCGCAAGGACGGCAGCCAGCTCCGTGTTCACGGACTGCAGCTCGATGCGGAGGTCGTGGACACGCTCGTTTGTATCCTTGAAGGCCTCGCTTCCGCGTGGCAGCCGGTCCAGCGTCTCGCCTGCAACGGCGAGCTCAACGGTCAACTCGGCCGAGCGGGTGGACAGATCCGCGAAGTGTCCCTGCACCGCGGCGAAGGCGGTGTTCACCTCGGCATCCAGAGGCTGCAGCGCCAGTGCAGCTGCGCTGCCGACGCCCATCTGCGGGATGTCGCTGAAACGCGTGCCCGGGAGCCCGAGCTGAATTGGAGTGCGCTTCTTTTTCTCGTCGTCTGGATCTTCTACGCCGAGCAGCTGGGCGCCGCGCCGAGCTGTGGCGTCTGCCAGGCGTCGTGCTTCAGCAGCCTGTGCGGCCGCAGCCCGCTGGCTCGCGATCTCCGCGGCGATCTGCGCGCGGCGCTGCTCGAGCTGGACTTGCTGCAACGCGAGCACCTGGAGACGCTGCTCGGCTTGGTCCTGCTCACTGGGACCGTATTCGTTGACGAGCGTCTCGCGCTCACCAGTGCCGACGCGCCGGACCGCGACGACGACAGGCTTGTCGGAAAGGCCGCGGTATGCCGCCCGCTCCCTCGCGAGATCCTGGCGGACGCGCTCAAGCGACCCTCGGACTGCCGCCTCTTCGCCCTGCAGCGTGGCTACGTCCATCTGCGTGAGCGCCGCTTGGACCTTCCGGACCGACTCTTCCCCAGTCTCGCCCATCTCGCGCGCCTTGCTGGCGGCGTTCCCGAAGGCGGCGGCCAAAAGCCCCAGTCCGACCAGCACCGCGGCGCCGACGCCCAGGGTGATCGCGAGCCCCCGTGCGGCGGCGTTGGCGGCGGTGATGCCGGCGGCGGCCGTCTCAGCACCGGCGCCGGCCGCGACACCAGCTGCAGCGGTCCCGCTCAACAGCACGGGCATACCTCCGAGGGCGTTCGCCGCGGAGGCCGTTGCCGCGGCGATCCTCACGCTCGTGAGCAGCTGGACCCCGGTGCCAAGCACGGTGATGAACGGACCCATCGCCACCACGACGCCGCCGATGACGAACGCCGTCGTCTTGATTGGCCCGGGCAGCAGCCCGAACCCTTCCACCACGTCGCCGACGAAGTGGATCACGGGAACGCCGGCCCTCACCAGGTCCACCAGCGCCGGCGCGAGCTCGGCGCCGATGGTGATTCCCAGGTTCGACAGTTCGATCGTGGCGGTTTTTAGCTTGTGGCCGTCACGGTCTTCGACGATGGCCCATGCATCGTCAATGACATTGGCAGACTTGTGGATATTGTCAGCGACCAGCGTGAAGTCGGCCGATTGCAACCCCGCAGTGCCCAGCGCCCCCACCAGGCCCTCGATGGAGGGGATGACCTTCACCAACTCCTCTGGGCTGTTCTTGAACAGCGCGATCAGGTCGATGAGCGCTTGGGTGAGCCCCTTGTCTTTGACTTCCTCCCGTAGCTTCGCTGCCGAGAGTCCTACCTTGGCGAGTGTTTCGGCGCCCTCCTTTGTTGGGGCGATCAACGCCTGGAGGAACGCCACCAGCCCGGTCACCGATTGGGAGGCGTCTCCGTTGACCTTGGTGAACGACGCGATGAACGCGCCGACGTCCTCGAACTCGACGCCCAGCTGGGCGGCAATCGGCAGCACCCTTCCCATGCTGCCGGCCAGCTGAGAGACCTCGAAGTTGCCCTCGCGGGCAGTCGCGAAGATGATCTCCAGCGCCCGCTTCCCACCCAGCTGCTGCTCGGCGTAGGCTTGGGCAGCGGCGGTGCCGAGGCGGGCTACGTCGTTGACCTCGCCCAGTCCCATCGACGCGCCCTTTGCCGAGTACTCCAGCAGCTCCATCGCCTCAGCGCCGCGCACACCGGCGCCGGTGATGGCGAGCATTCCGTCCGTCAGAGGGGCCGCGAACTGGCCCACCGCGGGCGCCATCTCCATCAGCTCGCCGCGCCACTCGCGCACCTGCTCGCTGCTGATGCCGACGAGCGTCTCCAACTGAGTCAGCGAGTTCTCGAACGACAGCTGCATCGCCGTCGCTGCGCCGGCGGCCGCCATCACCGGCACGGTGATCCCCATGGTCATCGAGTTGCCGACGCCCTGGATCCTGCCGCCCGCGTCGTGCTGCTCGTGCAGGTCCTTCAGGCGAGCCTCGATGACCTTCAACTCGGCCGCGAGTTCCGGCGGGACCACGTCCTTCAACGCCTTGCGCGCGCGCCCGGACCCAGAAACAACCCGGTCAAAACCGTCCTTGACGAGGGCGTTCATGTCGGTGAGGAGCGCCTCGACCTGGTTGCCTGCCCTGCTGCTTTCGGCTGCGAGGGTCTCGATACCCTCCGCCGCGGCGGCAGCCGCCGGCGGAATGGTGTTCATGGACTCGGCGCTGCCCTGCAGGGTACCGTTCAGAACCTTGCCCGCCGCCGTTTCCTGAGTCGTGGCGGCTTCCAGTAGCCACACGCCCTCTGCCGCCCGGGTGGCCGCGGGAGCGATCGGTTTCAGCTGGCCCGCTGCGTTCGCGGCGGCACCTGCGAACCCACGCAGGTTCGTGCTCTCGATGGCACGGTCCACTCCGACCGTCGCCGCAGCCACGGTCGTTGCAGCCCCAGCAGTTTCGTGGAGTGAAGCGTTCACCAACCCGAAAAGGCGGACCGTTTCCGGCCCGCCTGTCGGGGTCAGTGCCACTTCGATCTCGTGCCTGGTGCCGCTCATTCTCGCATCATCCGCTGCTCATCTTCAGTCGCCGCCTTCAGGACCATCATCGCCTCTTCCCATGCGGGGTCGAGTTCTTCCGGCCGCAGCCCGAGGTCTAGTGGCGATTTCTTGAAGAGCTCCAACCATGTGAAGCTCTTGACCAGCCGCTGCAGGCGCGGGCTCAGGTCGGCGAGGACGTTGTATCCGTGGACGAGGTCTCGGCCGGCGGCAGCGAGTTTCCCAGTTCTTCTTCCGTCAGACCTTGGGCGTAGCGTACCAGCCGCTGGAGAACGGCGGCCTTCCACGTCGCCGGAATGCTGGCGACGTGGTCGTCGTTCGCCGGATCGAATGGCTCGCCGGCGATGTCCAGCTCGGAGATGGAGCGGAGCCGGTCCCGGAAGAACTCGACGTGGGGGGAGAGCGGGAACGCGTAGCGCTTCACGCGTTCACCGTCGGGGCCGTCCACGTACTGGAGGACCGCACCTTCGTTGATGACCAGGTACTGCTCGTCGGTCAGCGGCTCGGCGTGGACTACGACTCCCGGGCAACCTGGGATGGGGATCGGCAGTTCCTTCACGCGGCGGGGCAGGCTGTGCATTTGGGTCGGTGCCTTTCGTTGGATGGGAAGGGGAAAGGGAACAGGCGCGGGGCGCCCCTACGGAACGGGCACCAACTCCCCGCCCCCCAGAGGAGCCGGCCTTTGGGTTCAGCTCTGGACCAACCGGAACGGGGCCGCGGCGGGATCGGTGTCATCGCCGCACACACGGATCTGCACGTCGACCATCGCCAACTTGTCGCGTTCACCCGGAGGAGCCTTAGCCATCTGGCCAGCCGGCCCCGCAATCACCCAGGAGTTGTACTGCGCGCCGGGAAGCGCGATGCTCCAAGGGAACACCTCGGCCGTGCGCTCCAGCGCCCAGGGGTTGAAGGCGGCGAGCACCGGCGGCACGTCGATCTGGGCCTTAACCACCGGCTTGTAGTCCACGATACCGTAGCCCGCGTGCCCACCAGGTGCGTTGCCCCGGGCGAGCGCGACGAGCTCGGTACCCATGTCGAACGCGAAGCTGTGCCACCGCGGCCCGTAGCCGTTCAGGCTCAGCGCGCCACCGCCCGCGACCGGGGGCTTGAGCGCGCGCTGCGCGTAGGTGATCGCCGGCAGCACCGCGTCCTCAGGATCGCCGGCGAGCAGCCCGTTGAACTCCATGGTGACACGGCAGATCTGGGCAGCGGTGAGCTGGACGTTGGTGATCTTCCCGCGAACGCCGACGATCCGGTACAGGAGCCCGCCAGCGTAAGCGTAGGCCGTCACGCTCTCGCCCTCCTGGCCCGCGGCGATCGGCGCCCACGTGCGCTTCTCGGCCCCGGGCGTGGCGTCGTCGGTGCGGACCAGTCCGCACGCCGCAAAGGCTACGTCGATCTCGGGGACGTCGGCGGCGGCAGCGGCGCCCTTCAGCGCGATCACAGCGCGGAACTTGGCCCAGCGACCGCTCGGCTGGGCCCCGCTGGTGGACCCAAGCCCGGAACCCGCTGCCTGGTCTCGCTCGTTCCGCTCCAGGTAGTCCACCTCCAAGGTGTTCCACGGCGACTCCTCCAACTGGACGCCGTGCGCCAGGGGAGTGGGCCCGGAGTCAATCCCGTAGAGGGCCTCCCGCCTCATGAGCAGGCCGTGCAGTCGTGTCCGGCGCATCAGGCCGTCTCCTCAAGTTTGGGTTTCGTGGCCGCCCGCCCGGCGGCGCGGGGCGCGGCCTTACCGCACTCGTGCTTTGATAACGCTTCCACCGCGCTCCCATCGTCCATCTGGTCCATCGGGAACTCCTGGTGGCAGCCGAGGCAGACGAACGCGATGGGGGCGCCGCCATCATCCCTCGTCACCGCGAAGTCGCGGCCGCCCAGGTTCCCTTCGTTAACGAGCGTCACTCGCTCCTCCCGGTCAGGTCGTGATAGAAGTCGAGGCTTACGACGAGTTCGCATTCCGCGACGTGGAAGACGGCGCCGCCCATAAAATCCCTGGGTTCAGCGACCAGGATCTTCAGCTCGCCAGCCACGGTGCCGAAGCTCAGCTGAGGGTTGTCGCGGAACTCCACGACCGCGTCGTCCAGCGACTCCTGGAAGTCCAGCTCCGATTCCGATTCGTCCTGGACCCCGCAGAAACGGATCAGCTTCATCCGGTCCTCCCAGTGCGCCGGCGCGCCCGGGTCCGCGGCGCCGGCGAAGCGGGTGACGAACCACCCGCAGATCTTCTCCTGGCCTTCGACCTTGAAGTGCCTGATCAGCTCGGCCGAGGTGCGGACGACCTTCCCCCGGTCATGCACCCTGCCGGCGCCGGGCAGCGCCGCGAGCCTGGCCGCCACCTCGGCCGCGCGATCGCGATACAGCATCGGCTTCACTTCCCTCGCGTGAGGTCGACGGTGATGCGAAGCCCCACGTTGTCGAAGATCCGCTGCAGCTGCGACGTGTTCGCCTCGATCGCCTTTTCGAAGAAGTGCCGCCCCTCGATGCCCTTCGCGCCGATCGAGCGCGCGATCACGAACGCGATTCCCCGGGCCTCAGTCACCGTGGGCGCGCGGACCAGGCGCTTGCCGAGGCGCGTCTTCACCTGGCCAGCCTTCTTGCCGGTCGCATGCACTCGCTCGATGCGCACCTTCCGACGGACCCACAGCTCCAGTGCTTCCACGGGCGGCGGCTTCTGCCCGGGGCGCCGGCCGGTGTTGATGACGTCGACGTGCTTCAGCGGCGACCCCACCACGCCAGCGGGCAGCCCCACACCGATCGCCTGGCCCATCCGCACCTCGCCTGCGATCGACCCGCGCGCCGCCTCCGTCACGCCGATCGGCGTCTCACGCTTGGTCGCGGCCTCCAGGAGCGCGACCGCCTCGTGCATGCCGGCCGATACGTTCTGGACCAGCACCGGCCCGGGGTCCGCGAAAGGCGCCGCTCCGATGGTGATACTCAGCACGACGCCTCAGCGATGCGTCAGGTACCAGACGTCCGAGGCGAAGCTCACCTCCCCGCCCGCCGCCTCCACCGAGGTGCCCTCGAGCTGCGGCAGCTCGTCGGTGGCCTTGGCCAGGTACGTCTTGCCACGCTTTTCGAACTCGCTGCCCTTGCTTCCGTGGTCTACCATGTCGAGGCCGACGCTGCGGTCCCCGGAGTGGCTGTACTCGGCCGCGATCTCCAGGCACGCATTGCCCGCCGCGAGTTTCTCGATCGTGTCCCAGCACGTCCGCGGCAGCGTCGTCGACGCCTCCTCGATGACGTGCGGCGCGCTGAACGTGAGGCGCACGACGCCGCCCGCCGGCACGTCGACGTCACGAAGGGCGAGGACCTCACCAGCGGGGCTCGCGTACAGGAAGTACTCGCGGGCGCTGAGCAGCTCGGGAGGGCGCCCGCCGACCGGGTACTCGACCGACCGCGGCTCGCTGAAGTCGGTGACCCACTCCGCCGGGAGCGGTAGCTGGCCACTTCCATCGCTCACCAGATCATGCACCAGGAGGCGCGGCCGCCGCCGCGAATAAACGAGCGCGGCGTTCCGGAGATGCCCGTCGTAATCGGGCTCGACACTGGCCGCGCCGCCGCGCACCAGGGTGCGGACGCGCGGGCGAAGATCGGCCAGGCTCACGACTCGCGCTCCGGCCAGTGCCACGTGTTGTCCTTGTGCTCGTCGCAGCGGCGCACCCTCACACCCGCCTCGGCCGTGCCCCGGTCAGTGAAGGCGGTGAGGTCCACCAGCTCGGAGTCGCCGCTGTACGTCACACGCACGATCGCCGGGAACGGGTTGCCGCGGCGGTCGACGTAGTGGACAATCCTGCCCATCGAAGGCTTCTGCACGTGTGCCTCTTTTCCCCCCTGTTGATGAAAGCCGCGATGGCGCGGGAGCCGGATTCGAACCGGGACGTCACCGGGCCCATGAATCCCGTGGTGTCACCATGCACCTCTCCCGCGGACCAAAGCTACCCAACGCCAGCCGCGAGCGTGTCGCGACTGGCGCGCGGGTTTTTTAGGCGGCGGCCACGACGGACTTCACGGCACCGCGGTGATCCGTGGGCGCCCCGCCGTACTCGTGGCGGATCCGGTACTGCAGTTCGTCCCGGGTGAACATCTGCCCCACCGTGGGGTTGTCGGCGATCAGGAGCTCCGGCTCGGCCTGGCCGTTCAGGAACTTGATCTCCACCAGGTCGACGTCGGCCGGATCGGCGAACACGCCCCAGTCGTTCGGGTCATCGAGCAGCGGGTTCACCAGGATGTTCTCGCCGTTGGCTCCGAACTTCCCCTTCCAGGGGTTGTCGTTGTTCAGGCCGCCCTGGGTGTTGAGCTGCGTGGCCACGTCTTCCAGCTGGATCGGCACCACAAGGAGGTGCATCCGGAGGGCGAGTCGCTCGTTCGCGCCGGGCTCCCGCTGGTTGAAGAGGGCGTTGCGCGCGGCACGCAGCCCGGCTGCGTCCAGCGGCTGGGAGAGCAGGTTGCCGTGCGCCACCGTGAACCACGGCGTGCCGTCGCCCACGGCCGCGTTGCTGCGGTAGAACTCCCACACGAAGCGCGCGAACGTGCGCTTGGCTGCGCGGCCGAGCCGGCTGACCATCTTCTTCACGACGCCCAGATCGTCGTTGATGATCATCCGGCGGGTGATCGTCACCTGCGCCCCGCGCTGCCCCACTCCGTAGGTCGTGCTCTCCTCGCCGAAGGGCGCCAGCTCCTGGTAGGCGCCGTTCTCGGGGTTCACCTCGGGGATGTCGGAGAAGTACCCGATCCGCACCGCTTCCTGGGCGCGGAAATCCGTGGCGCTGCCCGACATGGAGATGATCCGGTTCTCCCCGTAGTCCACCGCGGCGTAGTCCCTGGTCAGCAGCCGGTGCAGCGCGTTGGCCATCACCCGCGGGAGCGTGGCGCTGGTGAAGTTCTCCTGGAGCATCTCCTTGGCGGTGCTCTCCTGGAGCTGCCCGCGCACCTCCGGGTCCTGCCCGAGGGTGATCTCGTTGTAGACGCCGCGAAGGCTGAGCGGGGCGATCGTCCGCAGCTCCGCGTTCTCGGGCTCCAACCCCAGCGCCCGCTCCAGCCCCGCCTGGATGCGGTCGATCGACTCGGCGCCGACGGCCGTCGAGACGCCGGCGCCCTGCCGCGCGCCGCCCAGGCCCACGACGCGCGTAGGGTTGGCGACGGCGAGGTACGCGCGCTCCTCGTCCACCGCCGCCTGGATCTGCTCCTCGGTCGGAGCCGCCCCCTTGAACCGCTCGCGGATACGCTTCTGCGTGAAGTCGGGGAGCGCCGACTCCTGCAGCGCCTGGCGCACGTGGAGCCCGGCGAGCGCGATCTCTGCGGGCGACGGCTGCGCACCGCCGCCGGCGCCGCCCGTGCCGGCGGCCTGGATGGGCTGCCCGCCGGCGCCGGCGGCGAACGCCTCCTGAAGCTCCTCCGTCGTGGCCAGCTCGATGAGCTCCGCCAGTCCCGCCTTCTCCCGGTCCAGGCCCGCGAGCGCAGCCGGCCGGCGGGATTCGAGGAGGCGCAGCAGCTGCTGTCTCTTGTCCACGTGGTTCCTCTCGTGTTGCGGTTGACCTGGTGCCTCGGCCGAGCTGCTCTCGACCAGGCGGGTGAATGCCCCGCCGGCGGCGGGATCCAGCACGATGTCGGTGGAGAGGACGTGGCCGATCACCTGGACGTCCTTCACCGTCCTGCCCTCCACGAGCCTGTCTTTCGTGAGCCCGCGAGCGTCAATCGACAGCCCGAACAGATCCTTCTTCTGTCGCCGCCAGGCGCTGGTGACCTGGGTGCGGACGACGTCGGCCGCCCCGCCCTGCAGAAAGTGCTGGGTGCCGAGGATGACGCCGTCCTCCCGCTGCCGGACTCCATCAATCCAGCCCACCATCTGCCGGGGCTGCTTCATACGGGCGTCCTGCTTGTGGCCACGGGCGTCGTCGTCGAAGTAGTAGACCTTCATCCCTTCGAAGAGCGGGATCGCCGCAGCCAGGACCTCCGGCCGGTAGTAAAGCCCGTTCTTGCTGAGCCCGGGGTGGATGATCTCGACTTCCCACTCCAACCCGCCGGCCCCCGCGACACCGTCCGCAGGAGCGACGTTGTTGCTCTCCTGGACGGTGATCGGCTGGTAGACCGCCTCGACGGGAGTTGCTTCGCCGAACTCCACCGCGCCCTCTGCGTTGAAGCTGTAGGGCACGCTGAGGAGCACGCGTCCCTGGCGGACGATTGCCATCTCGGGAAACACATCGACCATGTACCACGAATCCGTATCGGCGACGGCGAGATCGCCGCCGCCGCCGTCTTCCATCTGTTGGTTGCGCGCCCAGATCGCCGACTCGACGGCCCGCACCTGGGCGCTGAGGCTGGTGGCGCCGG
Organism: Longimicrobium sp.; assembly: GCF_036388275.1. Classification (NCBI taxonomy): domain Bacteria; kingdom Pseudomonadati; phylum Gemmatimonadota; class Longimicrobiia; order Longimicrobiales; family Longimicrobiaceae; genus Longimicrobium; species Longimicrobium sp. Next base: position 157,750 of record NZ_DASVSF010000100.1, on the reverse strand, counting down.
CCTCCTGGAGGACGGCCACGTAGGAGCGCATCGGGATCAGCCCGCCTTTTCACCGAACAGCTTCTGGCCGTCCGTCGTGACGACGACGACGCCCTCCTTGGTCTTCGCCCAGGTGAAGACGTCCTCGCGCTTCAACGTGGTGGCCTTCTCGCCCTTCTTCCGGGGCGGCCGCTGCACCAGCAGGAGCAGCTCCCTGGGGATCTCCTCGGGCTCGACCGGCGTGGTCGTGGTCGTGGCTGCGCTCGTGTTCACTTCGGGTAACTCCTGTCACGGGGTGTTTGGTCGATCCGTCACTGTTTGCCCCAGTGCTCCATGTAGGGCACGCTCTCGCAGCCACAGTTGGCCACGTGCTCGACGCCGCCTGCCGGATCGCGCGGGTGCTGCAGCTTCGCCCCGTCCGGCATCTCGAACGCCTCCTTCACTTCTCGGATCTGGCCGGTGATCGAGGCATGCATCGCCCGGCCCTTGCCGCTCCATAGCCACTGCTTCTTCATCCCGGGCACCACCTCGGCCGCGGCCTCCAGCCGGCGCTGCCCTGCCGCCGAATGCAGATTCCCCATCTCCGTGCGGGTGATCGTCTCGGCCCGGAAGCTGACGTACCGGAACGGGCCGGGCCCATCCACCTCCTCGCCGATTGCCTTCATGGCCTCGTGCGGGCTCTTCCCGCCGAGGACCGTGAGGCGCACGTGGTCCCCGATCCGCGTGCGGGCCAGCTCGGAAACGCCGGTGATCCGCTTTGCGGTGTAGTCCTTCACTTCTTCCAGGAGCGACTCCGGTATCATCGGGAGCCGGACGCTGATCCCCGCGGCCTTGAGCGGCGCATCCACCATCTGCGGCCCCAGCTCGAAGGCCTGCTCCAGCACCGTGTCCATCACGCCGAGGGCGCGGTCTCGCCACTTGGCCACGTGGCCGTCGATCTCCGTCAGGAAACCAGGCAATCGGGCGGCATCGAACTCCGACGGCAGCGCTTCCAGGCTGGCCCGCGTGCGGGCCTGCAGCTCGATGAGGGTCCCGAGTACTCGCAGCACCCCGTCGTCCCGCTGCAGCCCGCGCCGGCGGATCTGCGCCTGGACGGAGGCGATGAACCGCTTGCGCTGCTCGGCCGGTGTCACGTGAACGCTCGCGGAGAGTCTCCGTGGTGAAACCGGTACTGCCGTGCCTCCACCAGGTCGGTGAGATGAAGCCGGGTCACCTTGATCCCCCAGCCCGCGGTAGCGGCCCGGATGCGAACCTCATCCAGGAACGGCCACCTCCAGTGAATGCCAGTGCGGAGTTCCTCCCGCACGTGCCCCAGGCGCACCCGCAGACCGATCTCCCACGCGTTCACTCTGGCCAGGGGCCAGAATGCCATGAGGTTACGGATGATGAAGTCGATGAGCGCTTGCATCAGGGCCGCCCTCCACGGAACCCGATCGCCGGCCTTGGTCGATGCTCATCCTCGGAGCTGGCACCCGGGCGCGCCGCGGGCTCACGCCCCATCAGGTGAGCCGCCTCCTCGACGAGCGTCTGCTTGAGCTGCTCCTTCCCCTTGTCCAGCATCTCCTCGGCGTCCGCCTCGACGCCCAGGTGCGTGAGCATGCTGGTGAGCACGCGCGCGGCGACATCGTCGGAGAGCCAGCCCTGCTGGCGCGCCAGCACCATCCCGGCGGTCACCTGCTGCAGTCCCGTCGACACGCGAGAGATGTCGCGCGTGTTCAGGTCGGGCATCACCAGGCTGAACTTCCGGGTCTCATCGTTGTCCGGCAGCGCACGAGCGGCGATCCCTCGCTCGATCTGCATGGCCAGCACGTCCGACAGGACGTAGCGGATCACGCGCTGCTTTGCCGTGAAGCTCTTCTCCGTGGGCGCGCCCATCTCCGCGGCGGTGGCGCGGTTCACGTCGCCACCGCCCCCAACCCAGTGCTCGGGGATTGCGGCGCCGCCGAGCACGTGATTGCGGTACAGGCGAGCGGCTTCCGAATTGTTCGCGGCCGTGCCCGTCTCAGGGCCAACGAGCTTCCACTTCTCCTTCTCGTTGTGCACCCGGGTGGAGAACGGCTTCGGCGGCTTGATCGTCTCCAGTTTCTTCTTGATGTCCGTCTCGGTGGCGCCGGTGAGCTCGACGTCCCAGACGAAGTTGCTCCGGGCCCGCTCCTGGTTCAGCTGAGCGAAGAGCAGCTGCTCGTACCCGTCGAGCCAGTCGGCCAGGGCGAAGAGCTCGCTGATGCCGCGGCTCTGGTTAGAGAGCTTGTTCACGGCGAAGGCAAAGAGCTCCCCCTGCTGCATCCCCTCCCGCTCCGCCAGCGCCGCGGGCCCCAGCATCTCTTCCTCCTGGGGGAGCAGCACGGTGCGGAAGCGGCGCTCGTCTCCGGGCCCCCGCCCCTTCGTCACGACCCCAATCGCCAGCAGCGCGTTGTCGGGATCCAGGATGACCCGGCTCACCCGGCCCGGGTCGAGCAGCCCAAGCCGCATCTGCCCGTCGTGCGGGTTGGTGAACGCCGGCCAGAACTGCTCGCCCATCAAGTACAGCTCGCGGACCTTGTCTTCGAGCCGCAGGTCCCAGCGATTCTGGCGATCATTCCAGTGCCGGTTCAGATAGTCGCGGGTGCGCTCATCGTCGGCGTGGATCTGGATTCCCTCGCCGATCACCCACTCGACCATCGCGTTGATGATGCGCCTGGCGAGCGGATTGTAGGTCCACAGGTAGACCGCAATCTCGCGCTGCCGGTCGTGCGTGAGCGGCGCCAGGTCGCGCTGGGAATCGGTGAGCCGCCGGAACCCATCGTTCTCGCCCGTGCTGCTCGCGGCGGGGAGCGCCTCCTGGATCCGGCGCTCGACGACGTCGGGGAAGAACCGCTCGACCAGGCGGTCGCGCCACCCGCTCACGACCAGCCCCCGCTCAGCCGGCGCCCGATCCGCTCCGCCAGGTGGGACAGCATACCGGGCCGCTCGAACAGTCCCTCGTGATCGAGGCGGCCATCCTCCGCTTCGGGTTCACGGGTACCGCTCGCCGGCTCAACGTCCTGGATCATGCTGTCTCCGAGCGTGAGCGCCTGGTCGATCGCGTCCCACAGGTCATCGTTGGGGTGCTGGCCGTAGTAGGAGATCTGCTCCTTGGCGCTCGCCGGCAGCGCATCGTTGAAGAGCAGCTGCTTCGACACGACTGCGCCGCGACGCGACTTGATGCGGAGCGACTTGTCTCCCTTCGGCGTGACCGGCACCAGGTTGATGGTCACCTGCGCCGCCCGGGCCCGCGCCTCCAGCTGCTCGTCGTAGGAGCTGAGCGCGACCTTCTCGACGCCGGTCGCATGGATCCGCCGCAGCTTGTGCCGGGCGATGCTCGCGTCCATCACGTCGTCCGGACGCATCTGCGTGGCGATGGCCCAGCGCACGACGCGACGCCCGTCCTTCATGAAGTCGATCTCGGGAAGCGCCGACGTGTCGCTCTTCGTGGTGCCGCGGCTGGGATCCCAGAACTGCACCGTGAGGAGCACCTGGTCGTCGGCCGGCAGCTCACGCTGATCCAGGTACTCGATCTCCGGGAAGTAGCTGCCCGCCGGATCGAACGGATCGTTCTGCCGCTCGGACAGGAACGACGCGAGATCCTCCGCCCGCTCTACCATGAGGCCGTAGAGCGTGAACATCTCCGGCCACAGGACCTCGGCACCCCGGTCCATCGCCGCCTGGTTGGCGACGTAGAAGGCGCGAGCCGCGGCCTTGCGGTTCTTCAGGGAGCGATCGTGGTAGACCGCCTCCCATTGCTTCCAGAGCCCCTCCAGCTCGTCCGGGTACCGGACGATCGCGCGGTAGACGTCCTCGTCGCCGGCAACCTGGTTCTTCAGGAAGCTGTCGGCGTGGAGGATCGTCCCCAGCACCACGAACACGGCGGCGCGGCCCAGCTTCCGCGGGACTTTGCTCCACCAGCTTGCCTTCCGCTTCCGACGCTTGGGGTTCAGAACCTCCTGGTCGTTCTCCAGGTCATCGCCTACCACCAGGTCCGGCCGAAAGCGCCGCCAGCGCGCACCGCGGATCTTCTTCATCGACCCGGCGCCGGCAATCACGCACTCGGTGCCTAGCACCAGGTAGTTCACCCGCGGCTTCTCCAGGAACTCGACCAGGGCGGGGTAGATGGCGACGAGCCGCTCATTCGTCTCCAGCTCCGCCCGGATGTCGGCGATGACGCCGCGCGCCTGGTCGCTGGTGTCGGAGATGTAGATGCCAAAGCGGGCCAACTGATTGGCGGCGGCCCAGATCATCAGGTGCATCGCGAAGATGACCGTCTTCGCATGCTCGCGCGGGCACGCGAACGCCTCCTGGTCCTCTTCGGTCTGCCGCAGCACCAGCGCCTGCAGCCGGTCCGCGATCGTGCGGTGGAACTCCGCGTTCGGATTCTCGACGCCGCGCTTGTTCCGCCGCCACTCAGCCCCGAAGAAGATCCAGTGGTCCCAGTAGCACTCGGCGAAGCGCGCCTGGATGGCCTCCAGCGGGGCATCCGGCTGCAGGCCCAGGTACCGGCGCGCCTCAGCCCGGATCTCCTCGACGTCATCCGCGGCCGCGTCGGGCTGCTGCACCTCCGGTTCGGGCTCCGGAATGCGTGCGCCAAGCCGTGAGCTGAGGTCGAGAATGCGATCAGCCACAGCGGCCCCTGTATGCGGTGCCGGGACCCGACGCGACGAACCTGACCCGCGGGGCAGCGTTGGGCCCGGGAAACCCGTTTCGCAACGTTTCCCCGGCTATCATGAGCCCGCCGGCCCGTGGAGCTCGGCGATTTTTTTCGACACCGCCGTGAGCACCTCCGCGCGGCGCCTCCGAAGCGCGGGCCCAAGCTCCGGATCCGCGATCAGCACGTCGAGCAGCGCCTCTGCCACCTCGGCCGGCGTTGGACCCAGCGCTGGCGGCCGCATCAGGCCGCTCAACCTGGCGGCGGTGGCCGCTGCATACGCCTGCTGCGGATCGTGGCTGTCCCGGGCTGCGCGCATCATCCCGAGGACGAGCTCGCCGGCATTGCGCTGCAGCTCCTCCGCCTGCCTGCGCAGCCGCGCCCACCCGCCCGCCTTGACCCAGCGCTTCAGGGTCGCGGCGGGAATCTCCAGCTCGCGGCTGACGTGCGCCTGCGACCAGCCGGCCACGATCATTTGCTGCGCGCGGAGGCGCAGCGCGGGTGAGTGCGCCACTGCTCATTTCAGCGCGGCGCCAGAATGCCGAGGGCGTGCGCCTGCCGCACCGCCTCACGCATCTGCCTGGTGCGAAGGTTCAGCACGGCGCGCACGCTGGCGGCCAGGGCACGATCGACGTCGCGCTCGATGGACCACCAGCGCAGCTCGTTACGAATGTGGGCGAGCAGTTTCATCGGGCCGCGCATCTTTCATTTCCTGCAGGTGGAGGATCGCCTGGGCGTTCGCGAACGCGGAGTGGAAGTCGGCAGTGACGCGCAGATGCTCCCGGAATTCCCGGTTCAGCTCCTTGTTCTCGAGATACTGCGACCGGACCACCAGGAGCAGAGGGCCGGTGATGGTGATCAGGCCGGCAAGGAGCAGCAGCGCCACTGCAACCGGGCTCTGCAGCACTGCTTCCCAGCCCATCAGCTCCTGCGGGTCCACTGCCTGGATCACCGGCGGGGGGCCGGCAGGCGGTCGAGCTCGGCGTCGAATTCGCTGCGAAGGTGCTCCGCCTGGAGGCGCTGCTCCCGCACCTCGATCTCATCGAGCTCGTGGTAGATCTCCCGGCGGCCCCGGTCGAGCTCCGCATGCACGGACAGCACGGAGTCCATCTTCTCGTGGAGATCGCGGATCCGCTTGTCCCTGCTCGCCGGCGGACTCGCGGCGGCCGTCAGGTCGTGGTAGATGGCGTCCTCGATGGAGGCGAACAGGATGGTTACCCGGTCGCTGATGGCCGCACGGCGATCGCGCGCGCCGGAGTTCTTGGCCATCACGTCCGACACGACCTTGCGGATGTTCTCCTCGCAGTCGGCCAGGCGCTGCACGAATTCCCTCCGCTCCTCGTCCTTCATCGTCGGGACCCTCATCATAAGTTTGGTTGGCCGGGCGGCGGGGGGCCGGGGTGAGCCGCGACTTTTCTGCCCGCCGCCCCCGCCCTCTCGGGGGGCGGCGAACGAGCAGCTTCAGCGCTTCGCCTGCTTGGCGCCGTGGCTGATCCGGATGTACGGGCTGCCGAGCTTCCTGTGCTTCCGCGCCTTCGCAACGGTGATCCGTTTTCCGATCGCCTCCTGGAGCGCCTTCACGTTCTTGATGGCCAAGCTGCGGATGCCGCGGCGCTGCGCCGGCGTGAGGCTTTCCAGGATCGTTGCCCGCACATCTTCCGGCAGGGCGTTCAGGTCGTGGCTCTCTTCGAATAGGTCCCGCCGCACGGCCGGTGTCACCTCGCCCGCGAGTCCGTCCGCGTCGTAGGTGACGGTCTGGACTAGGGTGATGGTGGTCTCGCGTCCGTCGTCGACGCTGCCCACGCCGCGCAGCTGCAGCTCGTCGCAGATCTGCCCCTGGACCTCCTTCGCGATTCGCTCCACGCGACCTTGGATCCGCTTCGCCTGTTCGTAGCGGGCGGCCCGATCGAAGAGCGCGTTATCGTCGAGCCGCAGCTTCGCCAGCTCCGGTGTCTTCTTCGCCATCGTCAGCTCGCCCACGTGGTGAAGCCGCTCGCGATCGCCGCGCACACGGACCGGCGGTAGCCGTCATCCAGGAGGCGCGCGCGCGCGGACGGGTTCGTCACGAAATCCAGCTCGATCAGCACGGCCGGCATCGTGGTCTGCCGAAGCACCGCGAGAGAGCGGTAGCCGCGGTGGGGCCCGAAGCGCTCGCGCACCTTCCCGTCTGCAGCCTTCCAGTCCAGCCGCCGATCCTCCCGCAGGCTCGCGACGTACTCGTTCGCCGCCTGAGTGTAGCCGCAGTGGATGCTCTGGTCCGGAAACACTCCCACGCGATCCGTCCTGGGCGCGACGGCGGGCACGACGGCCGCCGTGATGGTCTCTCCAAGCCGCTGCCCCGCGTCGGACCCGCGGCAGTGGAACACCTGAAAGCCATGCGCTGCTGCGCCTGGCGCGGCGTTGCAATGGAGAGACGCGAACACCACTCGCCCTGGGCAGCGGTTCGCGATTCCTGCGCGATCGCTCAGCGTGAGGGCGACGTTGTCCCCTGTCCGCGTCGTGACGACCTGGTGGCCAGCGCGCAGGAGGGCGCGCGTCAGCTCGGCCGTGTAGGCCACCGCGACCGCGGACTCCTTGACACCCTCGACGATTACGCCGGGGTCGATCCCCGGGCGGCCGTCGGCGCGTGCGCCCCCGTGGCCCGGGTCCAGCACGATGGTGAGCATATCTGGGAAGGGGACGTGGGAACTGGTGCACAAAAAGAAAAGGAGCCTCGCGGTGTGCGAGGCTCCAGTGTACTTGGTCGTCTTAATTAGTGTGTCGCGAAAGTCGCGAAAGTCGTGCGAGTTTGGCGGCGCGCCCCCCGCCCGGCCCTCCCCCCCCTAACGCGCCCCCCCCCCCGAACGCGGCGCTTGCACCTGGCGGATTTGCGGTGCCCTCAGTCGCCTGCAGCAACATCCCCTCAAAATCGCGGACGTGCGCCAAAGCGTAACCCGCACACACCAGGCACAGCACGGCAGCGACGGCAAGAACGTGCGACCGAAGCTCGCTACCCTCAGCCTCCCCTACCTCAGCTGCCCGGTCGAAGAGGCGCACCGCCACGTAGATCGCCGCCATCAGAATCAGACCTTCGAACATAAAGTTCCTCTCTCGACAAATGTGGGGAAGTGGTTCCGTCACGCGTGGGATGAAGGCCCGACCAGCCGCCGCTCGAGTTCGAACAGCCGCGGCGGGATCGGCCGCCGCATGTGAATGAGGGTTTCCTTGACGCTCTTGATCACGGTGTACGCCACGTACCGCCGCTCCCCTGGCTCCGCGATGTTCTCGATAACGACCTCCAGCATTCGGAACATCTCAGGGTTCTCGCCCGCAAAGTAGCGCAGTACATCCTCAACGTCAGCTTCGGGGCGGTCCTCGGCAGCGCTGGAACCGGTTCCAGAATCCAATGCGCCTTCTTCCGGAAACGCTTCCACCTCGAAACCTTTTCGCCGGAGGAAGGTCGCGACCTTCTGTTGGGTCCCCGGGAACGGCACGCGCCCGTCGTTCTCGACGATCGCGCGCAGGCCAGTGTGGGATATCCCGATCTCATCGGCAACTGCCCGCGAGCTCCGGGCAGCCTTCACATAGTCAACCAGGTGTGGTCTAAGGGTCTGCCAGTCGGCAGCGTCGGCCATGTTGGAAACCGTTTAAGATGAAGGGTTTGGAATCAGTGCTGTGAAGAGGGTTGACAACACTTCCATTAAGCTGGTAATATTTCCATCGAACGTTGACACATGTAAACCCGGCACAAGCTACACATGGTATCGGCCGAAATCAAGAAAGCTCTGATCGACGTGGGCCTGACCGTGAGCATGCTGGCTCGCGAGACAGGGCTCAGCCGCCAGACGCTCTACAAGTATCTGGCCGACAGGTGGTCCAAGCCGGAGCAGCGCGCGCGCATCCAGGCCGCCGTTGCCGAGGCGGCCGCGAAGATTCCGGCTAAGGCTCCTGTTCTTTGGCCGACGGCACCCCTGACCCCGCCGTCCGCTGTGTCCAAAGTGGCGCCGCGGCGCCACTCCGTCCCGGAAAAAACCCAGTGATGACGCAAAATCTGACCACGGAAAGTGGGCGGCTGGCGCCAGTCCCGTCCCGGTTCCAGCAGCTGCTGAGTACCAGGAGCGAACAGGCCGCGGCGCTGGACGTCGTTCGCCGGCTCGGGATGGCCAGCGCTTTCATGTTCTCCAGGGCGAGCAGCGATGTGTCGATGCTGATCACCCTGAAGCAGGTCAAGGACAGCGAAGCGTACTCCGCCCTCGGCGTGACCTGGGCGGAGTTCTGCCAGCTGCTGCCTGGGGAGCCGTCTCGGCGCACCGTCGACGAGCGGCTCGTGCTCCTGGACGAGCTCGGCGCGGAGTTCCTCCAGGCCGCGGCGGACATGGGCCTCAGCAGAGGCACGCTGCGGACTCTGCGCGCGATCCCGGAAGCCGAGCGGCCTCGGCTGCTGGAGAGCGGGGAGGTGGAATTCCCGAACGGCAAGCGCGTGCCGCTCGACGCGGACCACAAGGAAGAGATCCGCGAGCTGATGGACGACGTCGCTGCGGAAGTCGCCGCAATGCGGGAGCAGTTGAAGGTGGGCCAGGAGCAGTTCGGCACGCTGCAGGACAGCCTCACCAAAGCGATCACGCGAGCAAAGGAGCTGGAGAAGCGGGCCGAGATCCAGGACCTCTCGCCGATGGAGGAGGAATTCGGGCGAGCCTTCCGGCACCTGCGCCTGCTCAACGACATCGTCTGCCGCGACGAGCCGGATCCTCAGCTGGTGCTGCGGTTCGTCCGGCAGCTCCAGAGCGAACTCAACGTGCTGATCGACTACGGTGCGGGGGCGGCTTCCCCGGCCGAGCTGGTGGGCGACAACGACTTCGATCCCAACGCGCTCGCCGCGGCGGCGCGCGACCTCAACGAGGGGTGGTGACGATGCTGCGTGATAAGAATGAATTCGACGCGTTCGTGTCCGAAGAAGCTTCACGAGCATACGAGGCTGCGCGCCGTGAGATGGAGGAGTGCCTCGACGCTGCGCTCCCGGCCTGGCGCCGCTCCGACTACGCCGTGGATCTCGTCCCCGCGCTGCTCGCTATTGGAGACCAGAGGAACCGCCGCTGGGACGAGGCCTGGACGGCCGCAGGTGAGGCGACTTTCGGGGCCGACCGTATGTCCCCCGCGCGGCTGGAGACGGTTGCCGCAGCAATTCAGGCATTCCGTGCCAAGTACGCGACGGACGCGCTCTGGGGGAATGGGGACCGGATTGACTTCAGTGTTGAGAAGCTGCGCGGTGTCGCGCGCATCCGCGGTCGCCGCACCCGCGCTGGCCGCACCGAAACCCACGCGCTGCCCGTAGCCGCCGCCTGAAATGCCGCGCACGCCTTCGCTGTCCTACGAAGTACTGGACGAGCTGCGCCGCGCGGCCGAGCGGATCCCGCACGGCCAACGCTCGCGGTTCGTGAGAGAGAAGGCCGATGCCCTCTCCGTCAATCCGAGCACGATCTACCGCGCGCTCGAGGGGACGGTGCGTGTCCGGAAGCGGCGCTCGGACGCCGGCGCCAAGCGGGCCATGGACGAGGAAGAGTACCTCACGATCGCGGCCATGGTGGTCCGCTACGACTACGACGCCGAGTTGGCGATCGACACGTACAACGCGGCCCGCGTGAACGCCGGGCTGCCGGAGCTCGCGTGTCACCCGGAGACGCTCCGGCGCTACCTGCGGGAGGACCGGATCAGCCGGCGTGACAACGCCACCGACCTGCGCGTGCACCGCCGGTGGGAGGCGCCCTACCCGGGCTACCTCATGCAGATCGACTCGACCTGCGCCCACTCCTACTACATCGATAAGGACAACACCATCGGCTACGAGGCAGCCGTCGTCCGCAACAAGAACAAGGATGGCAACGGCCGCCCGCGGGTGTGGCTGATCGTGATGGTGGACGACCACACACGCGTCAGGTGGGGCCGCTTCTACAACTCCGAGGACGGCCTGAGCTGGCTCGACCTGATGCTCAAGTCGTGGCGCAAGCCGGCGGACCCGACGATCTGGCCGGCCTACGGCGTACCGGAACGCGTGTACGCGGACCAGGGATCCGGCATCCGTTCGGGGCTGCTGAAGCGCGCGATGGCTCAGCTGGAAGTCGAGCTCACCCACGCGAAGCCCTCCACCGAACACGAGACCAATGCCCAGGCGAAGGGCAAGGTGGAAGCGGCCGTCAGGATCGTGCAGGCGTTCGAGAAGGTGACCAGGTGGCGCCGGTTCGACGGGATGGAGGAGATGAACCAGGCGCTCTGGAAATTCCTCGTCGCGCTCAATCGCCGCCCGCATTCCGAGACGAACATCGCCCCGTTCCAGCGATGGCTCGGCAACGGCGCCCAGGTGCGGCTGCTACCCGATTCGGAGATCACGCGGCGGCTCAGCTACCAGGAGACGACGCGCCTGGTGCGTACCGACCTCACGATCGAGCTGAAGGGCACGACGTACCAGCTGCCCCGCCGCGCGCCGTTCATCGACTTCCTGAAGACCAAGGTTCCGGTGCTGTACCTCGATGCGGACATGAGCCGCATCACCGTGGTGCTCGATCGCGAGGAGCACGAGATCGCGGCCCAGGAGGCCATGCCGGACGCGGCGGGCGAGTTCAAGAGCGCGCCGGTGCCCGCCGGCGTGGAACGCAAGCGCGATCTGCTCAGCCGGGAGCTGTCCATCATCGACGCCGCTGGCCAGGTCGTGCCGATCGATCCGCACCTGGTGCTCGACTACCGGGTCCGGAAGTCGGAGACGACCTACGTCGGCCGGCCCCAGGAGGTGGAACACCCGCTCGCCGCCGCCGCCGCGCCCACGCGGCTCATCCGCCGGAGCAAGGTGATCGACCGCCTCGCGGCGGAGAAGCTGATCGGAACTCCGCCCAGCGCAGCCGACAGACTCGTGATCGAGGCGCTGATCTGCGGACGGCCGGAGATCCCAGAGGTTGAGCTTGAGGAGTTTCTGAAGGACCGCGGGGAAGGCCACCAGGGCCCGCGGCTCACCCTGGTGTCGGCGTAGAAAACCGGCACCGCAAAACTTTCGAGGAAGGCGACAACCCTGCCATGCCATCACACAAGCTTCCCGCAGTTCCGGTCACCGTACCGGACGAGCTCGCCTGGGCGCGCGAGACGCCCGAGGCGATGCCCCTCCCGATCGTGCGGGTGGGTGGGTGGTACGGGCTCCGGAACCATGAGGGCGAGATCGTCGCCCTGGTATCCGATCCCACCACCGCGGTCATCCTCAGCTCAGCGACGACCGCGCTATACGCCTGCAGCTTCGCGCAGAGCGTCCTCAACTCGCTCGGCCCGATGGAGCTGTCGGAGCAAATGTCCACGACCATGTGCGCGTGGGCGGTGTCGCTGTCCCAGCGCGAGTTGCCCAGCGAGGCTTTCGCCCGACCGGAGGAGGAGGTTCAGCAGGGGCGGGCGGAGGTGGCCCATGCGTGATTCCCAGAAGGTGGACCTGCGGCCCTACCGGCGCATCGCAGCCACGGAAGAAAACCTCAAGTACCGCAAGCAGGACTACCTGCGGAAGCGTGGGTGGAGCCCGCGCTGCGACGTGCCAGGCGCTCTGTGGGTGTGGACCCGCACTTGGCGCGGGATGCTGCTGATGGGCCCTCTAGACTTCGCCTTCGTACTGCAGGGCCATATCGACAGCGGTGTTTACGCCGACGAGCCGCAGGTGGCGGCGGCGGTCAAGGAGGCGGCACGTGTGTAATCCCACGCCCCACACCCTCGCCGCCCGGCTGCCCGACGTCAACGCCGAGACCAGCCGCCCCGACCTCGCCGCCCGCGTGACGCCGGCGGCGGCCTGCGAGACCTGCGGGACCATGGTCGCGGCGTCCACGCGCACGAAAGACGGCGCGCTGGGCTACGCGTGCACCCTCTGCACCGAGGCCGCCAACGAGATCCGGCGGCGGTTCTACATCGCCGAGTCACGCAAGCGAATGGCAATGGAAGAGCAGATCCGCCGCGTCGTGCGCGAGGTGCGCAGCGGCACGACCGATCTGCCCACGTTCGACCAGCCGGATTTCTGATGGTCCGGCTCACCGCCTCGGCCAAGAAGGGCGCGATCCTTCGCGCGCTCAGCGTCGCATGGCAGCTCTTCCAGGAGAAGAACGCCGCGCACATCTCCTCCACGGCCGCAGTCCTGGCGGAGCGGTCGCGCCAAGCCGTAGCCCGGCTCCTTCCCGAGGTGCCGAACGGCTACACCGTCGCCGTTCAGATCACCGTCGACCAGGACCCGCTCGGGGACTGGTCGGTGGCGATCCTCCTCAACACCTCCCGCCCGGAGGACACCCGCCGATGAGCCCGCCTCCCGTCGCCGTCGCGTACCGCGCGCGGGACTACCTGGCCGAGCACGGCATCCACCTGAACGACCTGGTGGACCGCCGCGGCCGGAGCAAGACCAGCTGGTCTCTGTTCCTCGCGGGCAAGCGCGAGGAACAGAAGGGCTCCCCTCGGGCCGACGTCGAGGCCGTCCTCCGCGAGCGCAACGTCCCCGTACCCGCGGACCTGTGGGAGAAGATCGGGCCCGAACCCGCCGGGGCGCGCCGCCGCCCGGCGCGCCCCAACACCGCCACACCTCGTCCGGAGGTCCTGATGGAAGCGCAGTTCCTTTCGGAGACGGTGCTCGCGAAGCACCGGCTCTTCCGAGACCCGTTCGCGCCGGAGGCGATCGCCGACGCCGACGGCAAGCCGCGGCTCATGAACATCTACCTCAGCGCAGCCCACCGCGCGGCGCTGATGCGGCTCACGCAGGTCATCACCCGTGCCGGCATGATGGCGCTGTATGGCCAGCCCGGCGTCGGCAAGAGCCTGCTGCGGGACCGCGCGCTGCACGACGCGGCCGAGCTCACCGCCGGCAAGCTGATCGTCGTGGCGCCGGCCAACATCGAGCGCCGGCGGATGACCGCGCACCACATCGTCGCCGAGCTGCTCCGGCAGCTGGCCGACTCGCCCGACCAGGTCACCCCGCGGAACGTCAACGCCCGGGACGCGATGCTCGCCGAGGTCCTGCTCCGCCTGTACAAGGCCGGGCATCGCGTCATCCTGGCGATCGACGAGGCGCACGAGCTCCCGATCGAAACGCTGAAGGACCTGAAGCGCCTGCACGAGGTGCGGCACGGGTACCTGGCTCTCCTCGGGATCCTGCTCGTTGGCCAGCACGAGCTGCGCACCCGCATGGACCCTGAGCGCAGCCCCATCCTGACCGAGGTGGCGCTGCGCTGCACGACGATGGAGCTGGGTCCGATGATCGAGCGGGGTGAGGTCCGCGGCTACATCGCCGCCCGGCTGGCGCTCGTGGGCGACGCGAAGGTCGACGCCCTGTTCGAGGACGACGCGATCATGGAGATCGAGCGGCGCCTCGGGGTCCACCGCCAGCAGATCGCGCTGCAGGTCAACAACTGCGCGACCGCCGCCCTGAACCGCGCCAACGTCCTGGGCGATGATCGCGTCACGGCGGAGCATGTCGAGGACGTGTTCAGCGCCACGCGGGAGGAACTCCAGCGCTGGGGGTCCGCATGAGCCGGCTTCCGCTCCGACTTCCGTTCTTTCCGCTACCGGGCCGGAAGAGCCGCGAGGCGGTGCTCCTCGTTCCCGCCGGGAGCCCCTGCGGGGACGCCCACGACTGGCGTAAGGAGGCCGGCACCCGCTCGCACGATTACGAGGAGTGCCGCAACCCGCAGTGCCGGGCGCGCCGCATCGTCGACCTGGACCCGCCTCTCGGCACACCCCCGACCGAGCCGATCGACGTGTCCTGGGTCCACGAGATGGATCGCTCGCCGGAGATCGTCGGGGCCGAGCGGCTGTTCCACCGGGTGCTCAGGGTGGCCCCGTGAGTGGTGGCGAGTACTCGCCCGCCGGCGTGTGCAGCAGCTGCCCGTACCGGGTCACCTGCCACGCCGCCCGGCAACGCGTCGTCGAGCAGTACGCGCTGCCGAGCCGGTTCCGGTGCGTCTTCTTCCACGAGCACGTGCGCCGCGCAGTCCTGCGCGCCGTGCGTGCCCTCTTCGGGGGCCGGTCGTCGTGATCTCGATATTCGATGAAGATGGAAACCCTAATGAGTCCGTCCTGCGCGACATCGAGGCGGCGAGCAAGCTCCCGCCCGGCGATGCCCTTGCGACGATCTACATCCTGCCTGACGGGCGCCTCATGGACCTGGTGATCGTCTCGATCGTGGAGGTGCCCTCGCCGATGACCCAGCGGCGCACCGTCGCCCTGGCCGACATGGGGACTGGGCACGAAGTGCTCATGTACGAGACGACTCATTGCGACTCCGGGCACCCGATGGCATCGGTCGAATCTCGCGACGTGTGGCTCTCGTGAGCGCCGCGGCTATCCACGAGGACCTGCAGCGGCTCGCAGGGTTGCATGGCCACGCGGATGTGGCGGCGTCGCTGGTCCACCTGGTGGGGAACCTCGCCCGCAGATCCACGCGGGGATCCCGCGAAGGATCGGCTGCCGAGGAGAGGCTGGCCCCGCCGCTACCGGGCGCGTGGAGCGTGGCCATGCGAGATGCCCTGGGCGAGCTCACCAAGGCGCACACACCGAGTGACGTCCTGGACGCCTGCATCGCCTGGCTGTCGGGCTATGCCGATCGCGGCGCCCTCGCCCGCGCCGTCGACGAGGCGGGGGTGACCTACGTGGTGCGGGTCCACATCAACGGCCACTTCGCCGCGCTGCACGGGGGAGGCACCGCCTGGATCCGCCAGCAGCTGACGTTCCACGCCGCGCTGCGCAATCCGGCCAGCGCCGAAGTTCTCTCCGTCGAGGAGGAAGGTGTCGATGCGTACTGAGACCGACTACAAAAGGTTCTGCCACGAGGGCGTACAGGTTCGGTTCCTCGGTGTCACTGACGATGTGTATGACTTGAACGCGAGCGAGGCGGGGTTCGCGCAATCCACTGACTCGAACAACGATCTCAGTGCCAGGGTGGAGATCCGCTGCGACGTCTGCGGTGAGGCCGAGGAGATCGACATCGAGGACTGGGAAGAGGAAAGGGACGGCTTCACCAGGTGCATGCGCGTCGCGTTCGAAGCGGTTGCTGAGGAGCGCGGTCTCGATCTATGAAACGCCCGTTCTCCGTGCCGAACCAGGCCGAGCTGAAGCAGGCTCTCTGGGATGCAGCTGTCGACTATCACGTCGCGCTCCTGCTGCGCAGCGCTGCCAACGAACGGTATGGACCGCCATACGACGCGCAGGGACGCGAGCAGGTCGTTTCGGCGCTGGTCCGGTACAACGCTGCTTCCGGCCGCGTCCAAGAGGCGGTGCAGTCGGCGATGACTGCGGGCGTACTGTACCGGGACGTGGCGGACGGGTCCTACTTCCTGCGAGTGGACGGGGTATTTCAGACCCGCAGGAAGCGCTGGGTCACGGCAGGCGACGATGGCCACAGAAATTAGGAGGAGCAGAGCGCGGTGGTTCGTCTGCCCCACGTGCCCTGACGGCGAGGAGAGGGCGTGGCCGGCCAGTGCGTTCCGTGCGTGGATCGCGGCGGGTCGGCAAGCAGGGCGACCCAAATACCCGTGCTGCGATGCGTGCCTGTTCGAGCGGTTTCCGCGCGTCTATCGGAGCTGTACCGGTTGCGGACGTCTGATGAGGCGGAGAAAGACCGACGTGCAACGAGAGCAGGTTTGCCGAGGTTGCTTCTCAGATGGCCAGTAAAGGCGATGTTCCGGGGCAGAAGGCGCGGTGGAGACGGCGCTGCCGGGACCGAGCTCAGAGTGATCCAGAGTTCGGTGAGAGGTGGCGAGCGCAGCGCCGGCACGAGAAGGCTTGCGCACGGGCCCGGAAAGCCGGGAAACCGCCGCCACCGAAACCGGGCTACGAGGAAGGAAAGCAGTGGACCTTCGATCCCAACCCAACGCTGTGCAGGTCGTGTGGCGGAATGATCGAAAAGAACGCGCTCTATTGCGATACCGTGATCTGCAATCCGCACAAACGTGCGAAGCGCAGGCGTGCGATGCAGAAGTAGCGACAGAACAGAAACAAACAATGGACCCTCAGCTCGCGCTCCACCTGGACACGACGCGTCCGGCGCTCTCATGGGATCAGCTGGATCCCGACGAGGCCGCCGTGGCGCGCGTGCTCCAGTGGGGCCGGGCGAACGCCCTCCAGGTGCCGGAGATCGCGAGCGCTGCCGGGCTGCCGAGGCGCCGCACCCAGGAGGTGATCCGGCGGCTGGTGTGCGATCACGCCTGGCCCGTGGGCACCAGCATGACCGAACCGCACGGGAACTACCTGATCGACTCGGCCGACGAGCTGGAGGCCACCTACAACCTGCTCCGAGGCCGCGGCCTCGAGCACCTGCAGCGTGCGGCCGCGCTGAAGCGGATGTCGCTGCAGGACATGATTCGAGCAGTGCAAACGGAGATCTGCTCCCTGAACTAGTTGGAGTGAGAATGAAGGATCAACCGGAGCCGCAACCGAACCCCCCTGGCCAACACGGCGGGGCGACTTTGATCGGCAACATCGTGTTCATGGATACGCAGCTTCTGCAATCGATGCTGCAGGCCTCAGAGCGCCGCGGCCGCCGCCAGGGCTACTGCGAGGGCGCTCGCGACGCGTCGCGCGTCCTGGGCGTCACACGGGGGGCGTGAAGGCGTATGCCCACGCCCGCCGAAACCCGGAAGCTGTTCGCCGGCGCACGCGAGGCCGGACTCGACGTTGAGCAGCTGCGCGACCTGGTCGAAGCCGCCAGCGGCCAGCGCAGCACGAAGCAGCTCAACCGCGACCAGACCCGGCAGGTGATCGACGCCCTGGTGAAGCTGGGCGCGCGCGCCGGCACCCCCGGGAGGAAACCCTCCGGAAAGAGGCAGCCGGCGGGAGTCACGGCGATGATCACCCCCGCTCAGCGGACGTACATCGCCGACCTTCGCGCGCAGCTCGGCGGCGACTGGCTGAAAGACGAGTACTTCGCCGGTGCGTGCAAGAAGCGCATGGGCAAGACCGGCCTCACTACGTCGGCCGATGCGAACCGCGCGATCGAGCTGCTCAAGAAGCGGATCGCGTACAACGCTCAGCGGGCGGCGGGATGAAGCGCGAGGAGGAACTGCGTGCGTTCTGGGAGAGCAAGATCCCGGAGGCTTGGGACGCGATGTTCCTCGTCGACGCTCACCGCGCGATCAACCGCCACCGAGAGGGGCAGCGGCCGATCATCAGCCTGCGCACGCTGCAGCGCCGGGCGGCCGATGGACTGATGGGCGCGTTCGGCGGGCCGGGTACCGGGCTCGGCGACTACCGCGTCCGCCGCGGGCCGCTGATCGATTGGCCGCGGAGGTGGGGCTGATTCCCGCGAAGCCAGGCTACAGGATCATCATCCGCCAGGGGCGATACAGCTGGCAGGAGCTCAGCGACTGGCGCGACCAGTTCGAGACTGTCGCGGGCGGAATCGAAGGGGTCCGCTGGGTAGATCTGGACGAGGGGATCAACCGGATCGCCGTGGGGGTGACCTCCGGGCGTGCGCGAGCGCAGGTCCGGCAACAGGCGGACGAGCTAGGAATTGCGACCTCGGCGCTGAGCATCCAGTCTGTGGATCAGTGCGCGCCGGAGGCGCTGGACTGCAATGATCCCTGCACTCTCAATCCGGATAGTCCGGACTGCAACACCGATCCGTGCGAGCTGAACCCGGACGACCCCTCGTGCCAGGAGCCCGTGGAGGAAGTGTGGTCGGGCGGCGAGATCAACGCCTCCATGAGCTACGCGGCTCCGGGGCAGGACCTGGATTCGGAGTTCAACGTACTGCGGGGTGGAATTCGGATCCGTCACTACACCCCCTACGGAGAAAGCTCGTGCAGCATCGGCGCCGTCGCCTACAGCCCCACCCACGGTGCGGTGTTCGTGACCAATTCCCACTGCACCTATTTTCAGGGGGAGGTGTCCACGGGCGCCAACGGTGAATTCTTCCAGAATTCGCTGTCGCGACCGCTCTTCGTCGGCATCGAGGTGCGGGATCCGCCTTATGACCGACCCTATGGCTGCAGCTGGTGGTCCACTTCTCAGGCCTGCTATCTCAGCCGGAACAGCGATGCCGCGGTAATCCAGATCACCAACCGCCAGTCGGAGCGCGGGACCATTGCGCGCCCGGCGAACCGGAAGCTCGAGGGCCAGGGGCGCGGATCGACCGTTATCAACGCGAGCCGCCCGGTGCTGCGGATCGTCCGCGATCAGGTGACCAGCACAATTACGGTTGCTCGGGGGAACCGACTGGACAAAGTTGGATCAACCACCGGCTGGACCTCGGGAGTAGTCCAGGCCGTCTGCCGTACGGAGTACCAGACTTCGCCGGTCAAGCGCAGGCACACCTGTCAGAACGTCGTCAACTACACGAACGACTCTGGGGATAGCGGCGCTCCCGTCTTCTATCTGGCGAACGACGCAAACGGGTGGGTTTGGCTGCTGGGTATCCACCACTCTAGGAAGGCGGTGTATAGTCCGCTCACGCAGGTCGCTCGTGACCTCCCCGGCCTGTCCTACCGCTGACCAGATCACCGGTTCATCTTCGACTCGCGACACAAACTCGGGCGAGCGCCTGACATTCTTGGCGACCGCGAAGGGGTGTGGCGCTGCCGCACCATTGTCGTCAGGCCGCTGGGAAAACATCCCGGCAGCCGCAGGTGATCCCTCCCGCGGCTGCCGTGTGTTTTCGCCGGATCGCTGTGCGTGTCGTGCCACTTCAGCGCTGCAGGAGGACGGTCCGGGGGCGAGCCGCCCCTAACGGCCGGTCCGGCTCGCGACCCTACCTTGAGATCGAGCGCAGGCGGTGCCCAGCGATGGGGTATTCCAGGTACTTGTAGCCGGCCCATCCGGGAATCAGTCCCGGTCCGGGCCCCGACAGCGTAAAGCCTACGTACCGGGTGTTCACCGCCACCGTGTCACCAACCTCGAGCCCGAGCGAATCCAGCGACGGCCCGTCGTCGCCGTGCAGCAGCGCCACCACCCGGTTGATGTCGCCGCGTCGCCCCGGCTGCTGGTACGCCAGCCGGTCCAAGTGCACCAGCGACACCAGCCCCTGGCGCTCACCCGCGGGATCACGCACCACCGACCGCACGACCGCTGCTTCGTTGATCAGATCGGCGGACGCTGGAGCGGGACCCTGGTATGTGCCGAAGAGGTTACCTTCGCACGCCGGGAGTGTGAGCGCGACGCCGATCGCCACAAGGGCGATCCAAGCTTGCCTCCCGTAGTTTCTGAGCCGCATCGTGGCCGTTGCCTAGCAGAAGTAAATGTACTTGTAGTTCGGGATACCGGAGTCCATGGCGCGAGCCTGCGACTCCGTGATGTCGACGTCCTAGGTACGCGCGACGAACACCGATGGCGCGTGTCATTGATGCAGCATTATGGCGCATAAGTAACGGGACCGTTGGAGGAAGTCAAGAATGGCCTGTCGCCAAGCTTGCGCGGCGGCCCGCTACACTGACGATTGTATGTTAGGCGCGGGATCGGGCGCGGCTGCATTGTGTTGGATCGCCGGGCCCGCTGGAGCGTTTCCGTTTTCCGTTGAGTTCCATGATGAAACCTGTCACGTACGTCCGGCCCAGATGGACGGGTCTGTTCCCCGCCGTTATCACCGCGGCGCTTCTCGGGTGCGGTGCCCAACCGCCCCGGCCTGCGGGCGGGGCAGCCGGCTCTGACACAGCTGCATGGGCCGGGACTGCACGGACGTTCCTCTCGACGCTGAACGATCGGCAGCGTGCCGTCGCCTCGTTTCCCTTCGACCATCCGGAGCGCACCCGGTGGGCGTACGTTCCGGAGAGGCGCACCGGCATCCCTCTGCAGATGATGGATGCCGGGCAACGTGCAGCAGCGTTCGAGTTCCTGAGCACCGGTCTGAGTGAGCGCGGCACCGGGCTCGCGCGCGGCATCATCGAGCTCGAGGGCATTCTCCGCGACTTGGAAGGAGCGGGCAGTCTCTTGGGGCCCCCGCGCGATCCGGAGCTCTACTTCCTGGCACTCTTCGCCGGGCCGGGTGGTACGCACCCCTGGGGCTGGAGCTTCGAAGGCCATCACCTCTCGGTGAACGTCACGGATCTTGGACCACACGGGCAGATCGTCGCGCCGCTCTTCATGGGTGCGAACCCGGCGCGCGTCCCCAGCGGCCCGCGGGCAGGGACTCGGCTGCTCGCCGCGGAAGAGGACCTCGCCTTCGAGCTGCTGCACATGCTCGATCCTCGCCAACGCGCCCGCGCCACGATCGCCGCGCAGCCATCCGAAGACATTCTCACCCGCAACGTTCCCGTGGTGGGAGGGATGGCATTCGCCGGCCTGCCCGCGGCCGAAATGACGATTGCGCAACAGCGGCAGCTGCGCCGGCTGCTGGAATTGTACGCCGGACGGATGGCAGACTCCGCGGCATCCAGGCAGCTGCGGCGCATCGATGAGGCCGGGTTCGAGCGCCTGCACTTCGCCTGGGCCGGGGCGCACCAGCCCCGCGAGCCGCACTACTACCGCATCCACGGACCTACCGTGCTGGTGGAGTACGACAACGCCCAGAGCAACGCGAACCACGTCCACACCGTCTGGCGCGATCTGGAGAACGATTTCGGAGGTGATCTGCTGAGGAGGCACTATGCACGGCAGCCTCACCGCTGAACCCGGCTTCGCACCACAGCGTACCCAGAATACGGCCATGTTCCAACTGGAGTGCATTGACCATGTAGCCCTCCTGGTGCGCGATGTCGAGCGCTCGGTGCGCTGGTACGAGGAGGTTCTTGGGCTACAGCGAATCTTTCAGGAAGTCTGGGGGAGCTTTCCCGCTGTCGTGGGCGTTGGCGGCACCTCGCTCGCCCTCTTCCCGGTAGCGAGCCCGACTCCCAACCCGCCACCCGGCCGCGACACGATCTGTGTGCGCCACATTGCGTTCCGTGTGGATGAGCCGAACTTCCAGGCTGCCCAGGAGGATCTCCAGCGCCAGGGGATTCCCTTCCGCTTCCAAGACCATGACGCTGCCCATTCGATCTACTTCGAGGATCCTGATGGGCACCAGCTCGAGATCACCACCTACCTGGTCTCGTCTGGCCCATCCGCGGCCTGACAATCGGTGGTAGGGATGCGAGAGGAAGAAGATGATTTGCCAGCATCTGATTCAGTTGGAGCACCATCACGGCAGCCGGGTTCGAAGAGACGTTCCGTGGTGCTGCGTGGTCGAAGAACTGCCGAGAGTGGGTCTACTTCGATTGCGTCCTGCCGACCGATTTGATTCGAACGGCATTTTCCTTCGAGCCGTGCGTAAAGGATCACGCGCATCGAGGAACGCACGATGGCCAGGAATCAGGCTTCGTTTGCGAGATTCACAAAGATGGCATCATGGGTCACCATCCAGATTTCAGCCGTGATGCAAAGAGGTTCATTCCGTAGAAGTCGCTTGCCAGTCGAGCCCACGCATGCAACCTGCGAAGACACTGCATGCACGGCTCCTTGGCCCAGGCTCGAAGGGCGGCATCTGAGCCGTTTCCGGCTGAGAGGAAGGTCTTGCGCGCCGGCCTCGCGCCTCTGACCTTTGCCTCGTTCGGCGGCTTCCCTCCTCCATGAGCCCTCCATGTGCGACTGCTCCGGTGACCAGGTCCTCATCTATGGCGCAGGCGCCCTGATGCTGGTTGCTACGGTGTACCTGTCGTGGCTCGCCTACAGCGTTACATCCTGGCCCCAGGTCCGCGGGACGGTTACGCTCTTGACGGCCGACGAGATCATTGGCGAAGACGGATTTTCCTGGACACTCCGTAAGCTGCGGTACACGTACGTGGTGTCTCACAAGCGGTACGTAGGAAGAAGGGTGCGGTTCGGGTTGGGTCATTGGCGCTTTTCCGGGGTCTATCAGGCTCATGCGGAGCGCCTGGCCGTGGGAAAGTCCGTTACCGTGTGGCACCATCCACGCTGGCCGCGGCTGTGCACCCTCCAACCAGAAGGAATGCCTGGAGCCAGGGTGCTCATAAGGGCTGGAGTGCTTTACATCGTGATGATCGTGATACTGAACGGGTGACCCGCCGGCCTTTTACCCTGAAGCTTCCTCACATGATCTGGCTTGCCCGTGCCGGCGAGTTCTATACTGCGCTGATTCTTCTGTACTTCGCATCCGCGCTGCCGATGTACGGTGCTTCAGTCGAAGAGCGAGTGCGACAGCTCCTTCTGGCTGGCGCCGGTTTGCTAGGCCTTATCCTGGCATTCCGTCTCGGCCGCAGCTCCAAGTGGCGGAGGCCGGCGGCGGTGCTCAGCGTGCTTGGTATGCTGTGGGCCGCCTCCACCCTTAGAGCCCTTTGGGCTATGGCTCCGGCCGGACCCATGCTTGGACTGGCTGCAGGGCTCATCGCCACGGTGTTCGGTGCACAGCTTGCTGTCGGCGTCGTGCTGGTCAGGTCCCGCCCTGGGCCACCCAGTGTGGCTGCCGAGCCCCCGAACCAAGTGATACGTCGTACTGGCTGATCATCCCGGACTCACCAATTTCCTCCATGCTGATCGCGCTGACGCAAGCAGTGCCGCCGAGCATCGTCCAGTGCGAACTCACGCACCTGGAGCGCGTGGATATCGATCTCGCCCGTGCCACCGAGCAGCACCGCCGCTACGAGGAGGCGCTCGTCGAGCTCGGATGCACCCTCCAGCGGCTTCCTCCCACACCGGAGCTGCCGGACTCGGTGTTCGTCGAGGACACGGCGGTCGTGCTCCCGGAGCTCGCCGTCGTCGCCCGGCCGGGCGCGGAGTCGCGCCGCACCGAGGTCGCCTCCGTCGCGGAGGCACTTCGGCCCTACCGGCGTCTGGCCTTCATCGAAGCCCCGGGTACGCTCGACGGGGGTGACGTCCTGTGCCTGGGCTCCCGCATCTGGGTGGGGCTCTCGGAGCGGACGAACGCCGATGGGATCCGGCAGATGGAGAGCATCGTCTCGAACTTCGGATACGAGGTTCGATCCGTCACCGTCCAGGGCTGTCTGCACCTGAAAACGGCCGTCACCCAGGTGGGCGAGCGCACGGTGCTCCTGAACCCGGCCTGGGTCGACGCCGCGGCGTTCGATGGGCTGGATCGGATCGAGGTGCACCCGGCAGAGCCGTTCGCGGCGAATGCGCTCCGGGTTGGACAGGTGCTCCTGTACCCGGCTGCGTTTCCGCAGACGCGCGAGCGCCTGGAGGAGCGGGGCTTCACCGTCCGCACCATCGAAGCCGACGAGCTGGCGAAGGCAGAGGCGGGTGTGACCTGCTGCAGTGTTCTGGTTGCGACGTAGTGAAGGTAGACGCTCGCCACGCTCGTGGTGTAGATCCGATGGTTCGTCATGGTACACGCTCTCGTGGACGGGGCACATTTTTGCTAAGAACTCGATGACCCTACCCGTAGATGCACGTGTGGCGCTGCCCGATTCGGGGGACGGGACGCAGCGTCCCGCGCCGCTCGTCTCCATCGTCATTCCGTGCTACGTCGCGACGCCGAAGCAGGCGGAACTGCTCGACGAGACGCTGCACACGGTCGCCGCACAAACGTGCCGCGACTACGAGATCGTGGTCGTGGACGACGGATCGCCCCTCGACGTGGGCGCCATCACCGCCCGGCACGCCGGCACCGTCACGCTGCGGCAGGCCAACGGTGGATCGGCCGTCGCCCGCAACACCGGCATCCGTGCGAGCCGCGGCCGGTACTTCGTGTTTCTCGATGCCGACGACCACCTGCTGCCGCAGGCCCTGGAGGCCGGGCTCCGTGCGTTCGCGGAGCATCCCGAATGCGGGTTCGTCATCGGCCGGCGTGAGGAGATGACGTACGAGGGAACTCCCGTCCCGTGGGGCGTGGCCAGCCTGCCGCGCGAAACCTGGCTGTACAACATCCTGCTCGGCTTCGACTGGTACATCATCCCGCCATCGTCGGCGATGTTCCGGCGCGAGGCCGTGGAGGCCGTGGGAGGCTTTCGCGATCCCTGGGGCGCGGACGATCTCGACTTCTACCTGCGGGTGGCGCGCGCGTACCCGGCCTGGTGCTACGAGGAACCCGCGGTGACGCGCTACCGGCGCTACAGCGCCAGCTCGTCGCGCGACGGGGAGCGCATGCTGCGGAGCATTCGTATCGTCTACGGTCGCCAGTGGCCGCTGGTGCAGGGCGACCCGGAGGCCGAAGCGGCCTTCCACCGCGGGCTGGCGCTGCTGACGAAGATCTTCGTCGACTGCCTGGCGGAGAACTTCAGCGACGGCGTCCGGGCGAGAAACTGGCGCCGCGTCCTGCGGACCGGATTCCTGTTCGCGGGTGAAAAGGGCCGCGCCGCCCTGGGGTTGCGCTCGTGGCGGGTGCCGCGGCCATCGACGAGCGGAGAAGCCAGGCACGACGCCGTGCAGCCTCCTCCACGTCAGGAGAGCGGGCGAGTGCGAACCCTGCCCATCTACGCGAGCGATGACGAGATCAAGGAGCTCGTCGTGGAGTGGTCGGAGCTGCTGGCCGAGAAGCGCTTCGCCGAAGCCCTGAGCGCGTTCCCTCACTCGACGCAGGAGTACGATTGGACCCCGGAACTGCTCGAGCGTGTGATCGACGGGTACGGCGTCGTGGACTCGGATCCCGACGTGCTCCAGGAGATGCGCGAGGACCACGGCGTCGAGCGGTTCGAAGTGACGACGCTCCGCGGGCGACCGGACCGTGACGAGCTCGTGGAACGGTCCATCGACGTCGACCCGCGCCGGGTGGACGGGGACGACGAGCTGGGGTGGGTTCATTACTCGGACGTGCCGCTCAACGGGTTCCTGAGCGACCTGACCGCCCGCTTCATCATCCGGCGCGTCGGCGCCGACCGGCTGACGCTGGAGTTCTACGACATTCACGTGATGTAGGGCAGGGGCCGGCAGGCAGGAAACCCTGCCCGCCGGCACCTCGCGCCGGAAGGTCGTGATTGGCAAGGCAAAGACGGCGGCGCCCTTCCGTTCCGCCCTGCTCCGCGGAACCGTGCGTGCTTGGGCGACACCCGCTCGATCGCGCCCATCGACAATCAAAGAGGACGCGCAATGCAGAAGAGGGCCGAGTTCGAAGGCAAGGTGGCAGTGGTGGTCGGCGGAGCGTCTGGCATGGGCAACGCCACGGTGCGTCTGCTGGCCGCCGAAGGCTGCCGGACGCACGTGCTCGACATCACGCCGACCGCGGACGGCTCGTTCCAATCCTGTGACGTCCAGGACTACGAACAGGTTCGCCGGTGCGTCCAGAACATCGTGGACCAGGAAGGCAGGATCGATCTGCTGTTCGTCGCCGCGGGCGTTCACTTGTTCGCCGGCATCGAGGAAACCAGCATCGCCGACTTCGAACGAGTTTTGGCCATCAATCTGAAGGGTCCTTTCTACGTGCTGAAAGAAGTTCTCCCCATCATGAGGAAGCAGCGATACGGGAATGTGGTCCTCATGGGATCGGACCAGGTATTCATCGGCAAGGGATCCAGCACGGTGTATGGAATGAGCAAGGCGGCCCTGGGGCAGCTCACCAAGAGCAGCGCCATCGACTACGCTCCCCACAACGTACGGGTCAACTGCATCTGCCCCGGCACGATCGACACCCCGATGCTTGCGCCATCGATCGAACGATTCCACCAGATGAGCGGCATGCGGGTCGAGGAAATCCATGCAATGCTGCGGCAGGCACAACCGATCCAACGGCTCGGAACCCCCGAAGAGATCGGCAGGGCCGTCCTGTTCCTGTTGTCCGATGATTGCCGGTTCATGACGGGGGCGCTGCTCAGCGCAGACGGTGGGTACACCGCTCAGTAGGCAGCCGGGTTGTACTCAGAGGCGTGGGCCTGCGCGACTGAGCACGAGTGACGCAACGAGGGAGCGCTTTGCCGATCAGCGCATTGATGGTAGACGTGGATGGCGTGCTGGTCGATGGCCGGCCAGAAGACGGGCGCCCCTGGCAGACGTCCCTGGAAGCGGATCTTGGAGTCTCTCCTGACGCAC
Organism: Longimicrobium sp.; assembly: GCF_036388275.1. Taxonomy (NCBI): domain Bacteria; kingdom Pseudomonadati; phylum Gemmatimonadota; class Longimicrobiia; order Longimicrobiales; family Longimicrobiaceae; genus Longimicrobium; species Longimicrobium sp. The sequence goes on along the minus strand of NZ_DASVSF010000100.1, from coordinate 131,235 downwards.
TCCACGAGCACTTCTTTGCCCGGTGCTGGGAGAACATCGTGCTCGGCCGCGCCGGGTTGATGGAGCACCTGGTGCCTGCACTGCATAAGATCGCGCCACGTGTGAGTCCGGCCGAGTTCGTCTCGTACTGGTTCGAGCGCGATTCGCGAATCGTCGCCCCGCTGCTGGCGGAACTTTCGTGGGCTCGTTCCGTGGGGATCCGCGTGTACCTGGCGACTAACCAGGAACATCTCAGAGCGTCTTACCTGATGGAGACGGTAGGCTTGGCCGAGCATGTGGACGGGATCTTCTATTCCGCGCAACTTGGAGCAAGGAAGCCCCAGATGGAGTTCTTCGCCGCGGTGCGAGCGGCCGTTGGGCTGCGCGCGGAAGACCTGCTGCTCATCGACGACAGCCTCCAGAACGTCGAGGCTGCGCGAAAGGCGGGATGGCAAGCGCTTCATTGGACACGGCACAGTTCACCCAGGATCGTGCGCAGCCTGTGCACCTGATCTGGGGTGGATAGCACGCAGGCCGCGTTGAGCCGCACACTCGCAGCATACACCCAGGAAACCGTTGAAGCGCCGATGCTGAAGGTCGTACTCCGGCTGCTCGCGGACGCCGTGCTCGTTGCCACGGCCCTGTTCGTCTCCGCCGGCACGCTCGCGTGGCCGCGCGCGTGGGTGCTGCTGACGGTGCTGCTGCTGGTGCGGACGATCGGCGCATTCGCCGTCCATCGCACAAACCCCGAACTCCTGCGGGAACGCGCCGGGCTCCCGCTTCACGCGGAGCAGCCCTGGGCCGACCGGGTGCTGCTGCTCGGGGTGCTGGCGACGGGTTTCCTGGGCACGCCCGCTGTCGCGGCGCTCGACGCGTTCCACTGGCACCTGCTCCCCCAACCGGCACGGCCGGTGGCCGGCTTGGGGCTGGTGCTGTTCGCGCTGGGATGGTCGCTCAAGAGCCTCGCGCTCTACGCCAACGCGTTCGCGGTCGCCACGGTCCGCGTGCAGCGCGAGCGCGCGCACGCCGTCGCGGACTCGGGGGTATACCGCGTCGTGCGCCACCCGTTCTACGCCGCTGACCCGCTCATCTTCGTTGGCTTGGCGTTGTGGCTGGGGTCGTACACCGCGGCCCTGACGGCAGTGGCCCCGGTGGCGCTCATGGTGGTCCGCCTGAGGCTGGAGGAGCGGGTCCTGCAGCGGGAGCTGCCGGGCTATGCGGCGTACGCCGCGCGTGTACGCCACCGGCTGGTCCCGGGCGTCTGGTGACGGGCGCCGCGGCCCACCGATTCCTCGCCGACCTGTAATCAGAGCTACGCTCATGTGCCGAAACATCAAGACACTGGCCAACTTCGAGCCACCCGCGACCGATGACGAGGTGCGCGCGTCGGCACTCCAGTTCGTGCGCAAACTGAGCGGGACGACGCACCCGTCACGCGCGAACGAAGAGGCCTTCAATCGCGCGGTCGAGGAGATCACCGCGAGTGCGCGACGGCTCATCGACTCCATCGAGACCAAGTCCTCGCCGCGGAACCGCGAGGAGGAGGTGCGGAAGGCCCGGCTGCAGTCGGCGAAGCGCTTCGGCACCTCTGTCTGAGACGGGCTGCGGCAGTCGCGGATTGGGATGGGTGGATGGCCGCGCGCGCTGCGAACCATAGGCAGGCTTGCTCCGCGTTACTGGAACAAGGAGGTTGCAGGCGACGAATGGCTGCGCGAATACTCCCGAGCGTGGTCGTTCCCAGGGCACACCGATCCCCGGATCCACACATGAGATTCTCGCTCGCCGCAGCGCTCGCGTTTGCATTGCTGGCCTCCGCCGCACCGGCCGCTGCACAGCAGCGCACGCCTGAGGACTTCCTGGAGGGCCAGATCAGGGCCAAGGATCTGGCTGGACGCGACTCCAGAGCCGGGGTCGTCCCCGAGCCAAACCCACCGGTGCGGGTCAGGAGGACCTATGGGTACGCGGAGGTCGTGCGCGTGCACGGTACACCGCGAGCCGGTGAACCCACGCTATGGATCTTCCAGCCTGACCCGTCACTTGTCGACCCGCTCCTGACCGTCAACGAGCGCGTCACCTTCCTGGATCCGAAAACCGGTGACACGATCCACGACGTCGTGATCGCCCGGCGCCGATTCCGTTCCACCGGTGATAGCAAACGCGGCGGCCTGTATCCGTCAGGGTGGCTGTACCTCTCCAGGCGGATGCCGACCCGCAGCGCCGCGGCGCCGGATGAAGCCGGCACGTTCGAGGGTGCGAAGTTCGGCGTGAGTCTCGCTTTTCAAGTGTCCCCCGCGTATGCACTGCGCGAACCCACCCCCGCGAGCTTGGCCGCCGCAGTGCGTACGGCTGCGCTGCCCATCGCTCGGCAGCAAATCCCGATCATCACCCAGCGGTTCCGGAGCTACGTCACGCAGAAGGGGATCGACGACGCGTCGAGCCCTGACGCCATCCAGCGGGAGGTACTGGCAGCACTGGACATGACGAGGCTCCGGAGCCTCGTCGACCAGTTCCGGCAGATCCGGACCCCATCCGGCCGACTCTACGTAGGAACGATCCCTCTCTTCGATCGTTCGTGCCGGTATCCGGATTACGAGAGCTCATACCTCGTACTGGTGGTCGATGCGCGGGGTGCGCCCGTCTACCAGGAGATCCGCGCGGACCCGCTTCGCTTCCACGAATACACGGCGGACTTCGATCGCGACGGACAGGACGAGCTACTGCTCCACGGCCACGCCATCGGATGGACCGGCTCGGGATTCACGCCGATCCCGGAGCAACCCGCCGCGTCGTGCGACTGACGGCCAGCTCCGCCGCCGGCTTCCCGGGCACGAGGGCTCGCCACTAGAGCTGGTTCGCTGGACATCGCGCGAAACATTGCGGCGGCAGCGGGCGTAGGGCAGGGATGATCTCTCTCGGATGGGTCCACACCATTGCGGCTTCGACCGCGCTCGTAGCGGGCGCGGCGGTGCTCCTTACCCGCAAGGGCACGCGCCGCCACCGGCAGCTCGGCTGGGTATACGTCGTGAGCATGCTCCTGCTCAACGGGACGGCGCTCCTGATCTACCGCTTGTTCGGGCGTTTCGGACCGTTTCATGTGGGTGCCATCTTCAGCTTCATCACCGTGGTAGCAGGCACCGTCGCGGCTCTCGGAGCACGCCGGGCCCGGGCGCGCCGCGATCCCGTGGCGCGTGCGCGTGCCCTCGAGCGGCACTACCAGTGGATGACGTGGTCCTACGTGGGGCTGGCCGCGGCTGCCGTGTCGGAGATTGCCACACGGATGCCGGCGCTGCGGCCGCGCCCGGGGCAGGGGATGGCGTTCGGCATCACGGTGGCCGTGGCCACGCTCCTGGTAGTCGGGGTTGGCGCGCAGTTGATCCGCCGCCGCCGATCAGCGCTCCTCGCGCCGTACCGGCCGTAGCAGCGCGCGTCCCACCCGTCGGTACCGTCCAACGTCGCGTAGGAGCTTTCGGGGCGAGCTGTCCATCCATAGTTTCGCCGGCGAGTCGTTTACGCGCCGGCCCCGCACCGCTTCCCCTCCGCTTTCCTCATGGGTGATTCCGATGAGTGACCTGCGCGAACTTCTCCTGAAGGACTACGACCACTTCTCTGAAGCGCTCTTCCGCAACGAAGACATTGGAGAGAAGCGGCTCAACTTCCTCCTGACCCTTGTCACGGCAGTCACGGCTGGCCTGGTGGCCCTCTCGACCGCAAGCAATCCCCCTGCCTTCGGTACGCTGAACGATATCAGCACCTGCGCTGTGGGTTTTCTCCTGATCATCGGCGTGCTGACGCAGCTGCGCATTCGGAAAAGAGATCGAGTTTCGGACGAGTACAAGGCGATACTCACCACCATTCGCAGCCAGCTTGCAGACCCCTCCACCTATCTTGTCGCAGATCTGCTCAAATCAACGACGGGAGGCCGATCGTGGCGCCGTCTTCCCGGGGCCGGGTATGCTCAAACCACCGGCGCGATCAACCTGCTTCTCCTCATCGCCCTGATTTACCTTGGTTCTCGCTGAACAACGAGGCTCCCTGAACGCGCACGCGAAACCTGACTCGGAGACGAGGAATGCAATTCACCGTTACGACAGAGGTCGACGCTCCCCCGGAAGTGGTGTTCGCCGTCCTGAGCGAGGTGGAGCGCTGGCCGGAGTGGACGCCGACGGTTACGCGGGTAGAGCGCCTCGGTGACGCCGGCGCCCCGTTGGCGCTCGGCGACCGCCTGCGCATCGTGCAGCCGAAGGTGCCGCCCGCCGAGTGGACGGTCACGGCGCTCGAACCGGGGCGAGGATTTCGGCTCTTCAGCCGCTCTCCCGGCGCGACCGTCGAAGCGAATCACTGGGCAGAGCCGACCGCAGGGGACCATCGCTCCAGGGTAACGCTCTCGGTGACGTTCGGCGGCTTTCTGGGGCGGGTCATCGGCTGGATGATGCGGGGCCTCAACGAGCGGTACCTTGCCCAGGAAGCGGCCGGGCTCAAACGCCGCAGCGAGGAGCGAGCTCGGGGCACGGAGTGAGGCGAACCCATGTCCACGCCCCCGCTCACGGGCGCCGCAGATCCGCCTCGCCGGCGGAGACGCGGATGCGGTGGTGTCCCTGGGGAGTGCGGGTCGGGTCCACGAGCCGGACCTCGGCGTCGAAGTAGTACCGCGCGGGGGCCAGGCTGTCGCCCAGGATGCGCTGCACCTGGAACCGGACGCGGAACGGGTCCGGCGAGTACGCCTCCCCTGGCGCGAGCGTCTTCTGGTCCAGGTAATCCAGGCAGACGTGGTCTACCCGGCTGGAGCGCCACACCGGCTCGCCCTGCCGTGCAGGCGTACGCCAGGCGCGGAGCTCCACCGCGCAATCGCCGTGCGCCGCCAGCACGGGAGTGGTTCCGCGGTTGGTGACGGTTACACGCGTGGTGAGCGTGTCCCGCCGGGCCCCGGACAGGAGGGTTTCCGCCCCGAAAGCGAGCCTCTCGATGCTCTGCGAGGGCGGCCTGTCGGCGGTCGCCGCAGGTGGCGGTACCACCGGGTCCGCTGCTCCAGCAGGCTTCGGCGGGGGTGACACCGTCGCGGCGACGCACGCCGGGAGGGCCGCGGTCGTCAGGACGATCGAAAGCCGCGAGCCAAGAAAGCGCATATGTTTCATTCTGTGGCAGCCATTTCGGTGGAGGTGCCGCAGAATGTGGTCCAGAACATACAGGTCCGATTCGTGGGCGGCACGTTACGGCTTCTCGCGCCTGGACCCGTTGCGCGCTGATGGGCCGCGTGCGCGGCGTGGTGCTGCTGAACGCATCTCCAAGGGGCATCGCTCGGGGTGACGCTCTCCATAACGTTTGCCGGCTTCTTGGGGCCGGTTCATCGGCTAGAACACGACCGCCGCCTGCGGCGATCACGCCACCGGGCTGGTTGGCACACCGGCAGCGCCACAGTTCCGTGCTCGCTGCCGATCCTGCGCGTTTTTGCCCTACACCACTGACCTTGCGACGTCAGGTCTCATGGAAAGAGTCTCTCCGCTCGTCAGGAAATACGTTGCGGCCGTATTTCCGGCGGACCAAGCCACCGTTCTTGAGCAGCTAGGGGCGCTGAGCGAGCCGCCAGCGGAACAACACTGGGCGGAACTTCGCGAACGAGTCCAAATGGCCGCACTCCTGCTCTCCAGGGGAGATCGCGCCCAGCTTGATACGGCGCTCGCCCAAGGGGCTACTGACTGGCGAGATCTACTTATGGGAGCCGGGCTCGCCGGCAGTGATTGGCGTGCCGTGCTGGAGCGCGCCACTCGGCGTGAGTTGCCGCAGCAGGAGGGCTAGCCATTCGTCCCAAGCCGGCGCGCCGCTTTGCGGCGCGGCCTCCTTCCGTGCGGAACACGCCGCTGGCGAACACCTCGGCAGCCGCGGGGACTCGTCCCGCGGCTGCCGTGTGGCCGTCCGGCCCTCCATCGATTTCATCTCCCATCAATGTGTCGCTTCGTCTCGAATACGCTTCCGCGGCCGTGTGGAAGTGACGCACCGGACCATGCGTCAGCACGGCCGGGCGAGTTGGGACGGCGCAGGGGAAAGAATTGAAACTTTTAGCGGTCCGTGTCGGAACGTTTGACCGGTGATTTTGCTGGATTTTGGGCAGTTTTCTGCGTGGGAACCGTGGTGATGCGTGGCGTGTAGCCTGACGCGTCCGTATCCATCCACACTCCTTCACGGAGCCATGCCCATGCGTCTTTCTCGTCTGATTCCCGTCGTCGCGACCGCCGTTCTCGCCGCCGCGCCGGCACACGCACAGCAGTGGGGCGGGCCACTGTTCAGCTCGCCCCTCGATCAGTCGCGGTTCGAGATTCTGTCCAGCGACGCAAACGGCGCCGGAATGGGCATCGCGGTGGCGGTGCGGCCGTTCTCGCGCGTCGCCGACCTGCGGCTGCGGGCGGGCATCATGGATGGTCTCGGGACCGGGCCGTTCAGCGAGGCAATCACGAGTCGCAGGCGGGAGATCGCGTACATGGCCGGGATCGACTACGCGATGCCGCTGAACCCGCAGGCCGGCGGGCCCGTGCGCGCGTCGCTGGTCACGGGGCTGGGCGTGGGGGTGAACGCCGAGACGGTGGTCAGCGCACCGCTGGGCTTCAGCATCGCGTACGACGGCGGGAGTATTCGCCCGTACATGACGCCGCGCGTGGTGCTGGAGCACCACTCCGGGCCCGCTCCGTACGTGGGCCCGTGGGAGGGACGCGCGGTGGTGGACTGGGGCGTCGACGTGTCGCTGCCGGTGGGCGGCACGCTGCGCGCGGCGCTCACGACCGGGAGCTACAAGGCGTTCGGCATCGGCCTCAGCTTCTGACTCTGGATTCGCTGGTGAGCCGCGCGCCGGGAACCCCTCCCGGCGCGCGGTCTTTTGTTTTGCACGCGGGCTGGCGCCGGAGGGAGATCGCGGCAAAGTTGTAGCCTCCGCACCCTCGCCCCCCACTCCAAATCTCCCATGGCCCAACCTGTCTGTCCCGACTGCCAGCGCCGCATGGAGGGCGGCTTTCTGCTGAACGGCCTTCCCGGGCAGAGCCCCTTGTCTGCCGGGCAGTGGGTGGAAGGCGCGCCGGAAAAGAGCTTCTGGTGGGGTGTCAAGCTCAAGGGGCGCCGCCGCCTTGCGGTGTACGCGTGGCGCTGTCCCGGCTGCACCCAGGTTCGCCTCTTCGCGCCGGAGGGGTGACCGGACCGGCTACATGTGCGTGTCCTCCGTGCCTGGCGCTGCCCTGCGCCCCATCGATCCCCCAGCCGACCAGCCCATGAGCGGTGAACGTGGTTTCTCCATTCGCATTCCCACCGGGTTGGGCACCTGGATCTTCTTCGCGCCGGTTGTAGCATTTCTCATCCTCATCGCATGGACCACCGGGTCGGCGCTCTGGATGCAGTGGTGGCGGTTGCGCACGTACGTGCCCGTGCAGGCGGTGGTGGTCTCCACGGACGTCGTGCAGCGCGGCCGCGGCAAGAACGCCTGGGAGCCGGTGGTGCACTACCGCTATCCTGCCGACGCTCCCCTGTACGCCGACACGCGCGTGCCGCCGATCCGGACGCTTGGAAGCGAAAGCTGGGCATGGGACCTTGCCAGCCGGTTTGCGCCGGGCGATCAGGTCACGGCATACCACGACCAGGTGCACCACGGGGATGCGTTTCTCCTTCGCGAACCGCAGTACGGTGCCGTCCCCGTCTTCCTGGTCTCGATCACCCTCCTGTCCGGGGGTGTGTACTTTGGACGCCGGTCGCGTGAGGGTCCGCCGCACGTGGCGTGAACGGCCTTGCTCCGCTTGCTGCCGCGCCCCCGCTTGCGTAGGCTGCTATCCAATCCATCTGCCCCACTCCTCTCGCCCGAGTGTCCATGAGCACGCCCATCAGCCGCCGTGACTTCGTACGCACCGGCGCCGCGGCCGGAGTGGCCGCCGCGCTCCCCGTGCCGCTGGCCGGCGCGCCCGCGGTGATCGTCCGCTCCGCCGCGCGGCCGGTGGTGATCGCGTCGGGCAATGGCAACCACATCCGCAACGGCGGCCGCATGGCCGCGGTGGAGACGGCGTTCACGCGCATGACGGCTGGCGCCGACGTGCTGGACGCCATCATCGCGGGGGTGAACCTCAACGAGCTTGACCCGGCCGACACCAGCGTGGGCTACGGCGGATTGCCCAACGCCGAGGGCGTGGTGTCGCTCGACGCCTCGGTGATGCACGGGCCCCGCAGGCGCGCGGGCGCCGTCGCGGCGTTGGAGGGCGTCCGCACGCCCTCGCTCGTCGCCAGGGCGGTGATGGAGAACACCGACCATCACCTGCTGGTGGGCGAACACGCGCAGCGGTTCGCGCGGCAGCTGGGATTCACCATCGAGGACGACCTGAACACCCCCGAGTCGCGCCGGCTGTGGCTGGAGTGGAAGCGGCGCACGGACCCGGCGCGCTTCCTGGACCCTGAAAAGCGCGCGCAGGCCGGCCACGAGGCGGGGCTGCAGATGGTGGCCGAGGGGCTGATCGATCCGCACCACTACTACGGGACGATCAACTGCAACGCCATCAACGCGGCGGGCGACATCTGCGGCTGCACGACCACGAGCGGCCTGGCGTGGAAGATCCCCGGCCGCGTGGGCGACTCGCCGGTGCTGGGCGCGGGGCTGTACGTGGACAATGGCGTGGGCGCGGCGGGGAGCACGGGCCGCGGCGAGGCCAACCTGTACAACCTGACGTCGTACCTGATCGTCGAGAACCTGCGGCGCGGCATGTCGCCCCGGGACGCCGGGATGGAGGGGCTGAAGCGCATCGTGCAGAACACGGTGGAGCGCCGGCTGCTGAACGAGCGGGGAACCCCCAACTTCGGCATCCAGTTCTACGTGCTGAACGCGCGCGGCGAGCACGCGGGCGTCAGCATGTACCCGGGCGGCACCTACGCCGTGTGCGACGAGAACGGCCCGCGCGACGAGCCGCTGGTGCCGCTGCTGCAGGGTACGGCGCAGTAGCGCGCGCGCCGCGGATTCCGTAGACACACCACCACCAGCCCCGCGGCGCACCGGCGGGGCTGGTTGCGCATGAGTGGCCGCTCAGTGTAGAGTCAGGCGTGCGGCGGCGGATGTTGTGGCCGCCACCGCCACTCGCGGGCACCGTGGAAGGGTGCGGTGACGCGGGTTCCCGTTCACCAGCCAGAGATTGCCGAATGCGTATCCGCTACATGCTGGGCCTGCTCGCCTTCTCCGTCGTTCCCTCCACCCTGGCCGCGCAGGGAGCCTGCCCGGCGCTGCAGGCCGGCGCCACGGTACGCCTGCACGCGCCCGGGGCGAACACGTACGTGGTGGCCGAATCCTCCAAGCCGTCAGACACCGCGCTGTCCGTGACGGTGCCCGGCCAGTCGCTCCTGTCCGTCCGCTGCGCCGACGTTCAGCGGGTGCAGCTCCGGACGGGCGCCGCCCGAGGGCGTTCCGTGCTGCGGGGCGGCGGGATCGGCCTGGCGGCCGGCGTGGTGCTCGGTGCGGCTCTCGGGGACTACGAGCACGAGAACCCCGGCCCCGACGAGTGGGAGATCTTCAGCCGCGAAGAAGAGATGGCGCTCGGTGCAACGCTTCTCGGGACCATCGGGCTGGCCAGCGGCACCGTGATCGGGCTGCTGGTGCCTACGAGCGAGTGGCGGGATGTGTCCGCCTCGCGCGCGTCCGGCGCCTCGGCCGGCGGGCTGCGGATCGTGCCGGGCGATGGCGCGCAGGTCCGGGTTTCGTACACGGTTCGGCTCTGACGGAATGGGCAGAGCGGCCGGCATTCGCCTGGTCGTCGCGGCGGGCGTGCTCCTGGGCGGGTGTGCGCTCCCCAGGCGCCCGCCCGCTCCGCCCGTCGACCCCTGTGCCGCCGTCCTCCCCCGGGATACGGCGGGGTGGACGAGGGTGGGCGTGGAGCCCAGCTTTCTCCTGCCTCCGGGGTTCGCGCCCGATGGGTCCGCCCGGTTCCTGCACGGTGGGCGTGCGTGGCGCTCGCGCGGCCGCCGGATCAGCCTCTCGGGCGGCGTATGGGCCGAAGAGTCGTTTCGGGCGGACGGGCTCGACGGGTCGTGGACCCGCGAGTGCTACGCAACGATCCAGGGCCGTCGCGTGTACCTGGTCACCCGCTACCGTTCAGGGACGTACAGCGTGCACGCCTGGCCTGTCCCGGATTCCACCCGCATGAACGTGTTCGGGTACTCGCAGCTATTCACGGGGCAGGGCCGCCGGCCGGAGGACCAGCACCTGTTCCTGGGTATCGTACGGACCTTCCGGTTTGCGCCTCCCTCCCCCTGATCCGAGGCGTCACGCGCCAGGTGCGGCACCGATTGACGCAGGTATGGCATTCGTGTCCTGCACGTTCGCCTCCCTGGGGGCATTGCACAGGGCCGGCAACGACGTACCTTGCTGGCCCCGGGCTGGCCTGTTGGATCCCATTTACACGTACCCTTATGCCGACCACCCACGCAGCTGGAACGTTCGAAGTGAAGCTCGCGCCGCAGGCGGTGACGTTCGAAGAGTCGGGGCTGGGGCGGCTCTCGATCGACAAGGTGTTCCAGGGCGACCTGCAGGCCACCAGCAAGGGCGAGATGCTGGCCCATCGCACCGCCGTGCAGGGCTCGGCGGGGTACGTGGCGATGGAGCGGGTGGACGGAACCCTGAACGGACGCGCCGGCACCTTCGTCCTGCAGCACAGCGGCACCATGAACCGCGGCGTGCAGCAGCTGGCGCTTACGGTGGTGCCGGACTCGGCCACGGGGGAGCTGGAGGGGCTTTCGGGGTCGATGAAGATCATCATCGAGGGCGGGCAGCACTCGTACGAGTTCGAGTACGAGCTTCGCGCCGAGTCCTGACATCCACCGTGGCAGGGATGCCGGTGCCGGACAGGCACGTCGCGCTGCTTCGCGGCATCAACGTGGGCAAGGCCAAGCGCATCGCCATGGCCGACCTGCGCGCCCTGGTCGCGGACCTCGGCTACGGCGACGTGAGCACGCTGCTGAACAGCGGCAACGTGGTCTTCACCGCGCCTGGAGCAGACCCGGACGACGCGGCGCGGCGCATCGAGGATGCGCTTCGCGAGCGGACCGGCGTGTCTTCGCGGGTGGTGGTGCTTACCGCGCGGGAGATCGGGGAAGCCGTGGATGGCAATCCCTGGCGCGACGAGGTGCTCGATGCGTCGCGGCTGCTGGTGACCGTCCTCTACGATCCCGCCGACCGCCGCAAGCTGGAGCCGTTGATGGACCAGGACTGGGGCACGGATCGCCTGGCGCTCGCCGGCCGCTTCGCGTACGTGTGGTGTCCGGACGGCATTCTGCCAAGCAAGCTGCCCGAGGCGACCGGCAAGGTGCTCCGCGACGCGGCGACGTCGAGAAACTGGGCGACGATGCTCAAGCTCCACGCGCTGGTCCACCATCCCGCGCAGTAAGAAGGCCCTGCGCCGCCGCGGCGCTTGCGCGGCGGGCGGAATCCGCGTAGCGTCCGGGCGAGGCACTCGCCCTCGTCTCCTCCCGGCGACCCATCCTCCCGAGACCCTTCCATGACACGATCCAGCGGCTTTCTCCTGCTCTTTCTCGCCGGCTGTGCCGCCCAGGCTCCAACCCCCCGCGGGCCGGAGCGGGTGAGCACCGTTGCCCTGACGACCGCCAACGATGGTATGGTCGAGGCGAGCGTCCGTTCGCGTGCCGAGCCGCGGACGGCCAACGTGCTGCTTCCGCTGGATAGCGCCTGGGCGGCGCTTCCCGGCGCGTATGCCGCGGTGGGCCTGACGGGGGCCGGAGTCATCGACGAGGCCGCGCGGCAGTTCGGTGTGGCACCGACGACGCTGCCCCGGCGCCTGGACAACTCGCCGCTGTCGCGGTTCGTGGACTGCGGCTCCACGCGCCTCATCCCCAATGCGGATACGTACGCCGTCCGCCTGCAGGTGACCACGCAGCTCGTCGCCGAGGGCGCGGCCATCACCCGCGTACAGACGCTCGTGGAGGGCACCGCCCGCTCGCGCGAAATGTCAGGCAACCCGGTGCTGTGCACCAGCACGGGCGAGCTGGAGCGGCGCATCGCCCGGCAACTGCAGCGCGCCCCCTGAGGGCAGTGGCTCTCACGGGCGGGACCGGCTCGCGCCCCGTGCCCCTCACGACGCTCACCCGATGATTCCATCCATGCCTCGATCGGCCATCCTGCCTCTGGTCCTGCTCTGCGCCTGTGCTCCGCAGGCATCCCAGGTTCCCGTCGGGCCAGAGCGGATGAGCACGGTGATCATCGAAACACCGGGAGGAAGCGCGGAGGTGCGGATGGTGGCCGCTCGCCCGCACGCGCACAGCAGCGTGGTGCTGGCGCCCGTGGAGCAGGCCTGGGCGGCGCTCCCCGGCGTGTACGAGGGCCTGGGGCTGTCCGGGGCCGGCATCGTGGATCCAGGGCAGCGGCGCTTCGGCATGGGGCCCGCGACGATGCCGCGCCGGGTGAACGGCGAGCGCCTGGCGCGCTTCCTGGATTGCGGTCACACCGTGTCGCTCCCCAATGCCGACGCGTACGCCGTCACGCTCACGATGACCACGCAGCTGAATGCCGAAGCGCCGGCCGCCACGCGGGTGCAAACCGTTCTGGAGGCCACCGCGCGGCCGCGCGACACGGCCGGCAACGACGTGACGTGCACCAGCACCGGCCACCTGGAGCGCCTGATCGCCTCGCGCCTGCAGCCCGCCCCGCGGTAGCAGTCTCGCCGTCCCATCTCTTCATCATGAGCCGGGCGGGTCTTCTCCCGCACGGCTCGCCCGTCTCACTCCATCTCAACAGAAAATGAGAATGTCGATTCATGCCTCCTGCCGCGTATTCGGCTGTGTGGCCGCCGCGGCGCTCCTCGGGTGCGAGCCCGCCTCCGAGGACGATGCCCGCCGCTCGCTGGCCGCCGACACGGCGGAACGGGTCCGTTCAGCCGAGGTGGCAGCCCTGGAGGTGCTCTCGTTCGATCCGGAGGCGCTGCCCCCGAACGCCGACGTGACCGGCGACGTGGTAGATGGCGCCCGGTGGCGGGATGCCAACGGCGAGAACGTGGTGGTGCTGGCCGAGACGGGCGAGTTCCCGGCGGCCGGCGAGTGCGACGTCGATCACCCATGCCGTGACGCCGAGATACGCGCCTACCACTTCGCCCGCAACGGGGCTGCGTGGAAGCGGCTCTGGCTGGTGACGGACTTCGAGCGGACCTGCGGCTGGGACCTGACCGCCAGGTTCGTGAAGGGCAGTCTCTCGGTGACGGACCTGGACCACGACGGCGTGGGCGAGAGCACGTTTCTGTACACGCTCACCTGCACGAGCGACGTCAGCCCCTCCACGCTCAAGCTGATCATGCACGAGGGCCAGGCCAAGTACGCCATCCGCGGCACCACCGACTTGTCGGCCGTGCTCGGCAAGTCCGAGTACTCGGGGGGCGACCGGAACGTCGATCCCGCCTTCGGGAGAGCGCACGCCAGGCAGCGGTCGTATGCCCTCGCCCAGTGGGAGCGCTTCGTGAAGCCGGAGTACCCGGCGGCATCGGACATGGATGAGCATGACCACTGAGCGGCGCGTGGCGCGGAAGGTGCCGCGCCGGGCAGTCCCACTCGACGCAGGAGAAGCGAGGATGTTTCGTAAGCTGTATCTGGCGATGGCCCTCGGCGCCGCCGTACTGGGCGGGTGCGACAGCCCGTCGAAGTCCGAGGAGTTCGATCCGGTGGGCACCCTGAGCTTCAGCTACCAGGGCGCGGTCAGCGGAACGTTCCAGGCCACGGGCGCCATCGAGGCGCAGCCGGGGACGGTGCCGGCGGCGGAAACCGGCGCCACGGCCGTGCGCGAGGAGGAGAGCATCGCCCTCGTGGCGTTCCAGGCGCGCGGGGCGGGGCGGGGAGATGCATTCGCGCTCCTGCTGGGCGACGCGGAGAAGGGAACACTGCAGCTGAATCCCACCGCCTGCCAGCAGCAGCCGGCGCCGGAGTGCCGCATCGGCATTTTCGTTCCGGACGTGGCCGCGACGGATCTGCCCAACACGCGAGATCCCTCCGAGCTGATGGCCAAGAGCTACGTCCTGGCGCTGGGGGCCGTGGAGGTGGTTTCGCGCACGCGCCTGCGGATCAAGGGCACCTTCCAGGCGGTGGCGGTCCGGGCAGACAATCCCGGCTTCCAGAACACCATCAACATCGGCCAGGGCCAGTTCGACCTGCCGATCCGGCCCCAGGAGTAACGGGGCGCGCTTCGGGATCCGTCACACAACACCGGGCGTGTCAGGCTGAGCCCCGTGCGCCGGCCGGCGCCCCCCATCGCCAACCCTTCCCCCGCAAACTGCGCGGGGGAAGGGAGCCAGTCCGGGGCGTCTCCCCAACCTTCAAGCCGCACCAGAGCCTGTCATCCTGAGTCTTTCACCGTCCTCCGGCCGACCCTGAGGGATGAAAAGGGCTCGCGGGCGCCGTTTATGATTTGGACGAACTGGACTTTTTCTATTCAGGCCCCGGCGCGCGGCACTCGCCCCGCACGCCGAACCTCGCGGGCCGAAGGATCTAGCCTGGGGCACGAACTAACCGAGGCGCGGCAGCGGTCACCCAAGCCGAGGCCTCGGCTGCCGTGGGGCCCTCACCCGTCCGCGCTGACACGCGTCCACCCTCTCCCACAAACAGCGTGGGAGAGGGGGTACACACCAAACCTGAGCGCACTCGGCGACTTCGGCGTGCGTGCAGGTGAAGCCTCCCCGGGGTTTGGGGAGGCTTCCTGCTTTTGTTGCGGCAGATTCATCTGCTCACGGAAGGAAGGGAGCCGGGTTGCCCGATCCACGCGACACGCGGTATAATCCCCGGCTCCCGAGCCGCCGGACGGCCGGGACGTACCATCGACTCAAGGGAGATGCGCGTGAAGAGCATCGTGTGCGTGAAGCGCGTCCCGGACACCGAGGCGCGCGTTCGCATCGCCGGCGACGAAAAGAGCGTGGATGCCGCCGGCATCAAGTTCGTCCTGAACCCGTACGACGAGTTTGCCGTCGAGGCCGCCCTGAAGCACAAGGAAGCCGCGGGCGCCGGCAGCGTGACGGTGATGACGGTAGGGGGCAGCGAGAGCGCGGAGACGCTGCGCACCGGCCTGGCCATGGGCGCCGACGACGCCGTCCTGCTCAAGTCCGACACCAAGCCCGAGGGCCTGGCCGCCGCGCGCGCCCTGGCCGAAGAGATCAAGGGCCGCGAGTACGACCTGGTGCTCTTCGGGATGAAGGCCATCGACGACGACCTGCAGGCCGTGGGGCCCATGACCGCCGAGCTGCTGGGAATTCCCTGCGCCAGCGCGGTCACCGAGTTCAGCGTGGCCGACGGCAAGGTGACGGCGAACCGCGAGATCGAGGGCGGCCACGAGGTGGTGGAGCTCAGGATTCCCTGCGCGCTGACGCTCACCAAGGGTGCCTACGAGCCGCGCTACGCGTCGCTCAAGGGCATCATGGCGGCCAAGAAGAAGCCGCTGGAGCAGAAGGACGCCACCGCGGGCGACTCCGGGGTGCAGGTGCGCAAGCTCAGCTATCCCGCCGAGCGCCAGGCCGGCCGCATCGTGGGCGAAGGCGCCGACGCGGTGCCCGCGCTGCTGCGGCTGCTGCGCGAAGAGGCCAAGGTCATCTAAAGGCGAGAGGAACTACTCATATGCCAGGCATTTTCGCGTTCGCCGAAACGCGTGACGGCGAACTCCGCAAGGTTTCGCAGGAAGTGGTGACCGCCGCGCGCAAGCTGGCCGATGCGCTGGGCACCGAGGTGCACGCCGTGGTGCTGGGCGGCTCCGGCATCGGAGCGGCCGCGGCCGAGCTGGGCCGCGTGGGCGCCGACAAGGTGTTCGTGGGCGAGGCCGAGGCGTTCGGCACCTACTCGGCCGAGGGCTACACCACCGTCATTGTCAACTTCATCCAGCAGCACGGCTGCGACGCCGCGCTCTTCCCGGCCACGTCCATGGGCAAGGACCTGGCGCCGCGCGTGGCCGCCCGGCTGGGCGTGGGCTACGCCAGCGACTGCACCGCGCTCGAGGTGCAGGGCGGCGACATCGTGGCCACGCGCCCCGAGTACGCCGGCAAGCTGAACGCCCAGGTGGCGTGCACGGGCAAGCCCGCCGTGCTGTCGCTGCGCCCGAACGTGTTCCTGCCCGGCGACAACGCCAAGGCGGGCGAGGTGCAGGCGCTGGACGTTTCCATCAACACGGCCGACTTCGGCGCCATCGTCCGCGAGATCAAGGCGGGCGCCGCGGAGAAGCTGGACGTGGGCGAGGCGCCCATCATCGTCTCCGGCGGCCGCGGCTTGGGCTCGCCCGAGAACTTCAAGCTGCTCGACGACCTGGCCGCCGCGTTCGGGGGCAAGTGCGCCGTCGGCGCGTCGCGCGCGGTGGTGGACGCCGGCTGGCGCCCGCACGCCGAGCAGGTGGGGCAGACGGGCAAGACGGTGTCGCCCACGCTGTACATCGCCGTGGGCATCAGCGGGGCCGTGCAGCACCTGGCGGGGATGCGCACGTCGCGCTACATCGTCGCCATCAACAAGGACCCCGAGGCGCCCATCTTCAAGGTGGCCGACTACGGCATCGTCGGCGACCTGAACGAGATCCTTCCGCGGATGACGGAAGAGGTCCGCAAGATGATGGCGTGAGCCGTCGCAGCGGGTGATGACGAACGCGAGGGGCGCGGCCTGGCCGCGCCCCTTTCGTTCCTCGTCACGTGCGGGAGTCGCGCGCCGCGTTCCGCCGTGCTATCGTATAGCTCCACAGACGGGCATCCCCGCTATCGAACCCGCCCCACGCCACAATGAGCGACGACCTCACCGCGCCGGACCACCTGGAAAAGGCCCGGGAAATCATCTGGGAAGCCGTCGACATGCTCGAAGAGGCGCAGCGGGTGCTCTTCAAGGCGGGCGACTGCTACGTGGGCCAGGTGTGGGGCGACGGGGTGCGCGCCATTCTCGACATTACCGAAGAGATGTCGGAGCTGGCGGGCGACATCACGGCCGTGCACATCGAGATCGGCAAGCTGTCGAAGCGCGACAAGGCCCGCGAGTGATCTGCTGACGGCGCAACGACATGCGGGGTCGAACCTCACCGTGGGTCCGGCCCCGCGTCTTTGTTCGTCCCGGCTTCTCGCGCTACTCGAACCAGGCGGAAATCTCGTCCAGCGGCTTGCGCAACAGGTCCGGCACGCGCGCGTCGGCGGCGGGATAGCCCACGGGCATCAGCAGGAAGGGCTTCTCGTTCGCCGGCCGTTCCAGCAGTTCGGAGAGGAAGCCCATCGGCGACGGCGTGTGGGTGAGCGTCGCCAGCCCCATCTGGTGCACGGCGGCAATGAACAGCCCCGCCGCGATCCCGCAGCTTTCCGTGGAATAGTAGTGGGTGCGCTGGCTCCCGTCCGCATTCACCCCATGTCGCTGGCGGAAAAGGACCACCACCCAGGGCGCGGTGGTAATGTGCTCCTTCAGCGCGTCCGTCCCCAGCGGCGCCAGGGCCTGCAGCCACTCGGGCGGCATTCGTCCGCGGTAGTTGACGCGCTCCTCCTCTTCGGCCGCCTCGCGCATCTGCCGCTTCATCTCCGCGTCGCCCACCACCACGAAGGTCCACGGCTGCTGGTGCGCGCCGGACGGAGCCGTGCCTGCCGTGCGGATCGCGTACTCGATCAGCTCGCGCGGCACCGCCCGGTCCGCGAAGTGGCGAGTCGTGCGCCGCCGGTTCATCTCCGCGTAGAACTCGCCCGCACGGCGAAGCATCTCGTCCTCGGGACGGCTCTCGAAGTTCAGCGGGACGAATGCGCGATCGGGATTCACGTCGGCGGCGGCGTCAGGGCAGGGGAGGACCGGGGACTCGGCCGATAATATCGCCTGTGCCGTCTGCCGGGCCACCTTTGACACCGTTCCGCCGAGTGTCTAAATTGCCCGCCTCTTTTCCTGGCCGTGGCCGGGTGCTGCACGGGGGCTGAACGAGGGCGGGATGGAGCGGCTGACACGCGCGCGGCTGGAAGAGATCCTGGAGCGGTGCAGGGGGCTGCGCGTGGCGGTGGTAGGCGACCTGATGCTAGACGTCTATCTCGTCGGCGCCGTGTCGCGCATCTCCCCCGAAGCGCCCGTGCCCGTGGTCCAGGTCACCGAAGAGCGCCTGGCGCTCGGGGGTGCCGCGAACGTGGCGGCCAACGTCGTGGCGCTCGGCGTGGACTGCGCGCTCATCGGCATGGTGGGCGCGGACGCGGCGGGGCTGCAGGTGCGCGCCGCGCTGACGGAGCTGCACGGCGGCACCGTGCGCCCCCTGCTGGTGGAGCACGCCAGCCGCCCGACGACCACCAAGACGCGCGTCGTTGCGCGGCACCAGCAGGTGGTGAGGTTCGACCGCGAGCGCGACGACGACGTGGGCGGCGACTGCGCGGCCGAGCTGGCGCGCGCCGTGCGCGAGGCGGTGGCGGAGTGCGACGCGCTGGTGCTGGAAGACTACAACAAGGGCGTGCTGGTGCCCTCGGTGATCCGCGCCGCCCTCGAGGCCGCGGCCCAGGCGGGCATCCCCAGCGTGGTGGACCCCAAGTTCCGCAACTTCTTCGAGTTCGGCGGGGCGACGGTGTTCAAGCCCAACGCGGTGGAGCTGAGCGCCGCCCTGGGGCAGCCGCTGAAGGCGGATGACGACGCCTGGCTGGAGGAAGCCCGCGTTCGGGTCGGCGCCCGGCACCTGCTGCTGACGCTGGGCGAGCACGGCATGGCGCTGCGCTCCGAGCAGGGCGAAACGCTCCGCATTCCGACCGTCGCGCGGCAGGTGTACGACGTATCCGGCGCAGGCGACACGGTGACGGCGTTCGTCGCCGTGGGCCTGGCGGCGGGCGCCACGATCGAGGAAGCCGCCGTGCTGGCGAACCTGGCGGCCGGCATCGAGGTGGGAAAGGACGGCGTGGCCGTGGTGACGCCGGACGAGCTTCGCGCCATGCTGCCCGACGGCCGCCGCACGGAAGACCGCTGACGCGTTCTTTCGCACTTACGCACAAACGCACTCACGCACTGCCATGCAACGAGTTCAGACCGACCAGGCACCGGCCGCCATCGGCCCGTACAGCCAGGGGATCATCGCCAGCGGCTTCGTCTTCACCGCGGGGCAGGTGCCGTTCGATCCCGCGTCCATGCAGCTGGTGGAAGGCGACATCGGTACGCAGACCGACCAGGTGATGAAGAACCTGGGCGCCATCCTGCGCGAGGCCGGCGCCGACCTTTCCACCGTGGTGAAGACGACGGTGTTCCTGCGCGACATGAACGACTTCGTGGGGATGAACGAGGTGTACGAGCGGCATTTCGGCGAGCACAAGCCGGCGCGCAGCACCGTGCAGGTGGCGCGGCTTCCGCGCGACGTGGCGGTGGAGATCGAGGCCGTCGCCGTTCTGCTGGACCGCTAATTGTAGCAGTGAACGGGCGCCCCCCGGCGGCGGGGGGCGCCGTGTTTTTTCCTGGACCCAAAGCCTGAGCCGGCACCGATGACGACCGTCAATCCGCATATCTTCCGTCAGTACGACATCCGTGGCGTGGTGGGACCCGACGTCACCGCGCAGGTGGCCGAGCAGATCGGCCGCGCCTACGCCTCGCTGGCGCGCCGCCGCCTGGGCAAGGACCAGCCGGTGCTGGCCCTGGGCCGCGACAACCGCCTGACCAGCAACGAGCTGGCCGACGCCGTTTCGCGCGGCATGGTGGCCGCGGGCGCGCGCGTGGTGGACGTGGGGCTGGTGCCCACGCCGGCGCACAGCTTCAGCGTGGCGCACTGGGGGCTGGACGGCGGGCTGCAGGTGACGGGCTCGCACAACCCGCCCCAGTACAACGGCTTCAAGATGACGCTGGGCGGGCGCTCCATCTTCGGCGACTCCATCCAGGAGATCCGCCGGATGATCGCCGAAAGCGACTACGAGTCTGGCGAGGGCGCGGTGGAGAACCGCGAGGTGCTGGGCGAGTACGTGCAGGTGCTGGCGGCCAAGTTCACCATCGACCGGCCGATCAAGGTGGTCGTGGACTGCGGCAACGGCACCGGCTCCATCGTGGCGGTGGAGCTGCTGCGCGCGCTGGGGCCGAACGTGGAGGTGATCCCCATCTTCTGCGAGTCGGACGGCACCTTTCCGAACCACCACCCGGATCCGGTGGTCGACAAGAACCTGGTCGACATCATCGCCAAGGTGAAGGAGACGGGGGCGGACCTGGGCGTGGCCTTCGACGGCGACGCCGACCGCATCGGCGCCATCGACGACCAGGGCGGCATCGTCCGGGGCGACACGCTGCTGCTGCTGTACGGGCTGGACCTGCTCCAGAAGCACGGGCCGGGGCAGAAGGTGGTGCTCGACGTCAAGTGCTCGCAGCAGCTGACCGAGGTGCTGGAAAGCAACGGCGGCGTGGCGCTCATGAACGCCACCGGCCACTCGCTGATCAAGGAGCGGATGAAGGAGGAGCACGCGCTCCTGGCCGGCGAGCTGTCGGGCCACATCATGTTCGGCGACGACTACTACGGCTTCGACGACGCGCTGTACGGCGCGCTGCTGCTGATCGACATCGTGGCGCGCAGCGGCCGCCCGCTCAGCGCCTGGCTGGCCGAGTTCCCGCAGTTCGTTTCCACCGCCGAGCTGCGCTACCCGGCCACGGAAGAGACCAAGTTCGAGATCGTGGGCCGCGCGACGGAACACTTCCGCAAGGACCACGACGTGATCGACGTGGATGGCGCGCGCGTGCTGTTCGGCGACGGCTGGGGGCTGATCCGCGCCTCGAACACCGAGCCGGTGCTGGTGGCGCGCTACGAGGCGCGCTCCGCCGAGCGGCTGCAGGAGATCCGCTCCACGATGGAAGGCTGGCTGCAGGGCGAGGGCATCGGGGGGCCGTCGGTCGGGCACTGACGGGGGCCTCACCGGGTTTGGGGGCGTCGGGCCAGGTTCGGTGCTCGGGCCGGCGCCCCCCATCCCCAACCCTTCCCCCGCAAACTGCGCGGGGGAAGGGAGCCAGTGTGGGGCGTCCCAGAGGTCGGGTGCGCGATCCAGGCCCTGTCATCCTGAGGCCCAGGCGCAGGGTACTCGCCCGCACGCCGGGCCTCGCGGGCCGAAGGATCCAGCCGCGGATGCGTACTCGGTTGGGCGCGGCAGCGATCACTGAAGCCGAGGCCTCGGCTCCGCGGGGGCCCTCACCCGGCCGCGCTGACACGCGTGCCACCCTCTCCCACAAACAGCGTGGGAGAGGGGGTACACTTCGGGGGTGGTGCATCGGGCCAGGTTCGGTGTTCGGGCCGGCGCCCCCCATCCCCAACCCTTCCCCCGCAAACTGCGCGGGGGAAGGGAGCCAGTGTGGGGCGTTCCCGGGTGTCCGGGTGGCGCCTCCAAGCCCTGTCATCCTGAGGCCCAGGCGCGCCGTACTGACCCGCATGCCGAGCCTCGCGGGCCGAAGGATCTAGCCGCGGGTGCGTACTCGGTCGGGCGCGGCAGCGGTTACGGATGCCTGGGCCTCGGCTCCGCGGGGGCCCTCACCCGGCCGCGCTGACATGCGTGCCACCCTCTCCCACAAACAGCGTGGGAGAGGGGGTACACTTCAAGTATCAGTGCGAACCCGTTCCTCCTGAGCAGGAGCGCGCGGCATGGCGGTGAACTCGTCCAGTCCGTTGAACGCGGTGGCGGCCCTGCTGGTGCTGTGGGGCGCCGTCATCACGCTGCCGCTGGGCGTCGTGGGCTCGCTGTCGGACACCGGGCCCATGCGCATGGTGTTCGTCGCCATGGCGGCGGGTGGCGCGGGCATGCTGTACGGCGGCGTGAAGATGTGGAAGCAGTGGCGCCGCGCCGTGCTGGTGGAGCGCGAGCACCAGCGCGACATGCGCGACGCCGTCGGCGCGCCGCCGATGGAGCACGGATCGCCCATCCCGTCCGGCCCGGGCGTCGCCCTGCAGTCCGGCGAGCTGGTGCTGGCGCGATGGACGTACACCGCCGACGAGTGGCGCGAGTACACGCAAGCCGAGTGGAAGCGCCGACGGCTGGAGGCGATCGTCGTCGGCACCTTGCTCCTGCTGGTGGGCTACTGCAGCGGCAGGGGCGGCGGCGACGAGGGGAATGCCATGATGGCCGCCGCCGGGCTGGTGGGCGTCGCCGTCGCGGGCGGGTTGCTGGGCAGGGCCTACCTGGCCCGCAAGGCGAACGAGTCCGCGCCGGGCGAGGCGGTGATCACGGGCTCGGCCATCCTGCTCAACGGCAAGTACCACGTGCTCTCGAATGACACGTACAGCTTCCAGGGCGTGCGGTACGACACCGAGGCCAAGCCGCCCCTGCTGGAGTTCAGCATCAGCTGGAGCACGCGCAAGGGGCATTCGGGGGAGAAGATCCGCGTTCCCGTGCCCGCCGGGCGCGACGCGGAGGCCCGGGAGGTGGTGGCCGCGCTCGGCGGCCGGGTGGACGCGTCGAGCCCGCCCGCCACGGCGTAAACCCCAGCTTGCCGCCCCTTTGCGGCAGGCGTAGAATGTCGCCCCGCTGCAGAGGGTTCGTGGCGCAGAAGACCGTGGTGATCGCGCTGGGCGGCAACGCGCTGGCCCAGCCGGACGAAGAAGGGACGATCGCCCAGCAGTTCCGGCACACGCGCGAGTCGCTGCATGCCGTGGTGGAGCTGGCGCGCGAGGGATGGCAGATCGCCATCGTGCACGGCAACGGGCCGCAGGTGGGCAACGAGCTCATCCGCAACGAGCAGTCGCGGCACCTGGTTCCCCCGCTTCCCCTGGGCGTGCTGGTGGCGGGGACGGAGGGGTGGATCGGCTACATGATCCAGCAGTCGCTGCAGAACGCGCTCCGCGCGGGCGGCGTGGACCGGCAGGTGGTGACGATGGTCACGCAGGTGCTGGTGGATCCGGACGACCCGGAGCTGCGGCGGCCCACCAAGCCCATCGGCCGCACGATGGACGAGGAGACGGCCCGCGGCTTGGCCGCCGAGCTGGGCGGGGCGGTGGCCGAGGCGAAGGGCGGATGGCGCCGCGTGGTCCCCAGCCCCCGGCCGACGGCCATCGTGGAGCGCGAGATGATCCGCTCCCTCGTGGCCCAAGGGCACCTGGTGATCGCGGCGGGCGGCGGCGGGTGCCCCGTGTACGAGCATCCGCGGTACGGGCTGGAGGGGGTGGACGCGGTGGTGGACAAGGACCGCGCCGCCGCCATCCTGGGCCGCGACATCGGCGCCGACGTGCTGGTGATCCTGACCGACGTCGACCGCGTGTACCGCGACTTCGGCACGCCGGAGCAGCGTGCCATCGAGCGGCTGACGGTGGACGAGGCGGACGAGCTTTTGGCCGGCGGTGGGCTGGGAAGCGGCAGCATGGCGCCCAAGCTGGAAGCCGCGGCCGAATTCGTGCGCCGGGGAGGCACCCGCGCCATCATCGCGCGGCTGGACCAGGGCAGGGAAGCGGTGGCGGGGCAGGCGGGAACAGAGGTAGTGCGTTAGTGCGGGAGTGAACACCGCGTCGAAACGCACTCACGCACTCACGCACTCACGCACTTGTTGTTAAACCCGAACAGGGATCGTCCGTGAACATCCACGAATACCAGGCGAAGGAGCTGCTCGCCGCACAGGGGGTTCCCGTCCCCATGGGCGAGGTGGCCACCACGCCCGAGCAGGCAGAAGCGATCGCCCGGCGGCTGGGCGGCGCCGTGGTGGTGAAGGCGCAGGTGCACGTGGGCGGCCGGGGCAAGGCCGGCGGCGTGAAGCTCGCCAGCACCCCCGAAGAGGCGCGCGACAAGGCCGCGGCCATCCTGGGGATGGACATCAAGGGCCTCACGGTGGAGAAGGTGCTGATCGCCCCCGCCGAGGACATCGCCACCGAGGCCTACGTGGGCATCATCCTGGACCGCGCCAGCAAGGCGCCGGTGTGGATGGTTTCCGCCGCCGGCGGCATCGACATCGAAGAGGTGGCCGCCACCGATCCCGAGAAGATCACCAAGATGGCGGTGGACCCGCGCTACGGGTTCCTTCCCCACCAGGCCCACCTGCTGGCGACCAAGCTGTACAGCGATCCCAAGCAGGTTCGCGCCACGGCCAGGATCCTCCAGCAGCTGTACAAGGCCTTCATCGAGGCGGGCGCCTCGCTGGCCGAGATCAACCCGCTGATCACCACGCCCTCGGGCGAGGTGAAGGCCATCGACGCCAAGTTCAACATCGACGACAACGAGCTCTTCCGGCTGCCCGAGATCGAGGCGCTGCGCGATGAATCGTCCGAGGACCCGGCCGAGGTGCTGGCGCGCGAGGCGAACCTCACCTTCATCAAGCTCGACGGCGACGTCGGCTGCGTGGTGAACGGCGCCGGGCTGGCCATGGCCACCATGGACCTGGTGAAGTACTACGGCGGCGAGCCCGCCAACTTCCTGGACATCGGCGGCTCGTCGAACCCCGAGAAGGTGGTGAACGCGCTCAAGATCATCACCACCGACCCGCAGGTGAAGGCCATCCTGTTCAACATCTTCGGCGGCATCACGCGCACCGACGACGTGGCGAACGGCATCGTGACGGCGACGAAGATGATCGACATCAAGGTGCCCATCGTCATTCGCCTTACCGGCACCAACGAGGAGATCGCCGTGAAGATCCTGGCCGAGAACGGCTTCGCCGCGATGACCGACATGGACGAGGCCGTGCAGAAGGCCGTCGCTTTGGCCAAGGGGGAGGCCCAGTGAGCATCTTCATCGATCAGAGCACCCAACTCATCGTACAGGGCATCACCGGGCGTGACGGCTCGTTCCACGCCAAGCAGATGATGGAGTACGGCACCAACGTGGTCGCGGGCGTCACGCCGGGGAAGGGCGGGCAGACGTTCGAGGGGAGCGTGCCCATCTTCAACACCGTCGAAGAGGCGATGAAGGAGACGGGCGCCAACTCGTCGGTCATCTACGTGCCGCCGGCCTTCGCCTCCGACGCCATGTTCGAGGCCGCCGACGCCGGCATCTCGTTCATCGTCTGCATCACCGAGGGCGTGCCGGTGCTCGACATGACCCGCGTCCGTCCGTACGTGCTGGACAAGGGCGCGCGGCTCCTGGGGCCCAACTGCCCGGGGCTGCTTTCGGCCGGCAAGAGCAAGGTGGGGATCATCCCCGGCCACATCACGCAGCCAGGGCCGGTGGGGCTGGTGTCGAAGTCCGGCACGCTGACCTACGAGGTGGTCTACAAGCTCAAGGGCGCGGGGATCGGCACGACGACGTGCGTGGGCATCGGCGGCGACCCCATCAACGGCACGTCGTTCATCGACTGCCTGGCGGCGTTCGAGGCCGACCCGGAGACGAAGGCCATCGTGATGCTGGGCGAGATCGGCGGAACGGACGAGCAGGACGCGGCCGCCTACATCAAGCAGCACGTGACGAAGCCGGTCGTGGGCTTCATCGCGGGGCAGACGGCGCCCCCGGGGCGGCGGATGGGCCACGCGGGCGCCATCATCTCCGGGAGCGCGGGAACGGCCGAGGAGAAGCTGCAGGCCTTCCGCGACAACGGGATCGCCGTCGCCCAGCGGCCGCTGGACGTGGTGGGGCTCATCCAGGAGGTTCTCTGAGCGAGGCCCCCTCGCGGGCGGGGCGCGCGGTTCGGCTGACGGAGATCCTTCGTCCCGAGCACGTCGTCGCCCCGCTCTCGGCGGCCACGATTCCCGAGGCCGTCACGCAGCTGGCGCGCACGCTGGTCGCCTCGGGCGCGGTGCCCGACCGCGAAAAGCTGCGCAAGCTGCTCACCGCAACTCGCGTCCGCGACCTGATCCACGTGGGCGACCGCGTGGTGATGCCCCACCTGCGTACCGACGCGGTGGAGGAGCTGGTGGTGGCCGTCGGCATTGCGCCGCGGCCCCTGCCCGAGGCGCCGGGCGACGCGGGCGCCGTGGCGCAGGTGGTGGTGCTGGTGCTGGCCCCACTTTCCGCCGCGGGGCTGTACCTGCAGACGGTGGCGGCGCTGGCGCGCGTGCTTCGGCACGACGACGTCGTCGACCGCCTGGTGGCGTCGCGCAGCGCGGCCGAGGTGCTGGCCATCCCGTCCGTCCGCGAGATCACCATCCAGCCGCGGCTGCTGGTGAGGGACGTGATGACGCAGCGCGTCTTTCGCACCACGCCCGACTCGCCGGTGCAGGAGGTGCTGGAGATGATCGCCGAGCACAAGCTGCGCGCGGTGCCCGTCGTGGGCGAGAACCGCGAGGTGCTGGGGATGGTGAGCGACCGCGACCTGCTGCGGCACTTTCTTCCCGGCGTGCAGCGCCCGGCGGACGCCAACGCGCTGGTGTGGCAGGAAACGCGGGTGCGCGAGGTGATGTCGCGCTCCGTGATCTGCGTTTCCGAAGACCAGGCGCTGGCCGAAGTGACCGGCATGCTGGTGAGCAAGGACATCGAGCGCCTGCCGGTGGTGCACGATGGGCAGCTGACCGGCTTTTTGACCCGCGGCGACATCCTGCGCAAGGTGTTCGGGTTCGCCGCGGCTCCCGTAGACCCTGACCACGAAGGATAGATCTCTCATGGCACGTACTTTCGCCATCATCAAGCCCGACGCCGTGCAGAACGGCCATGCCGGCAACATCATCGCCCACGTCCAGAAGGCGGGCTTCCGCATTTTGGGCATGAAGCTCACGCAGATCAGCCTTCCGCAGGCGCAGAAGTTCTACGAGGTGCACGCGGAGCGCGGGTTCTACGGCGAGCTCGTGGAGTTCATGTCCAGCGGCCCGTCCGTGGTCCTGGCGCTGGAGGCCGACAACGCGGTGGCCCTGTGGCGCGAGACCATCGGCAGCACCGACCCGGCCGAGGCTGCGGAGGGCACCATCCGCAAGCTGTACGCGGAGAACAAGGGCCGCAACGCGGTGCACGGCTCCGACAGCGACGAGAACGCCGCCATCGAGATCGCCTTCTTCTTCAGCGGCACCGAGCTGGTGGGCTGAGACATAGTTTCGGTGGAAACATGACGGGGACGCTCTCCAGCCGGAGGGCGTCCCCGTTTGCCTTCGAGAAACCGGGACCGTTGCCGGGGCGCCGGATTTCCGCTTATCCTGTCCCTTTCGCGTGTACCCGCCCCCCCGCCGTGGAGACCCTTCCATGCTCCTGAAGATGTTCGTGCTGGCCGCCGCGTTCCAGCAGCAGCCGGCGGCGCCGCCCTCCCCGGTCGCGCAGATCCGCGTGACCCCCGCCGCCCCGGTGATCGCCGCATACGATTCCCTGCAGCTCCGGGCCGAAGCGCTGGACGCGCAGGGCCGTCCGGTGCCGGGGGCGCGCATCGTGTTCCGCCCCGCCGGCGGCCGGTTCGAGGGGAAGGTCGACAGCATCGGGATGGTGCGCTCCGGCGGCACCGGGACGCTGCCGGTTTCGGTGGTGGTGCTGGTGCCGGGGAGCCGCCCGGCACTGCACCGGGTGGAGGTGCGGATGGTTCCCGGCCCCGCGGCGCGCGTGGAGGTGACCCCGGGAAGCACGCGGCTGGTGGTGGGGCAGCGGCTGCGCCTGTCGGCCACGTCCTTCTCCGTGGCGGGCCACTCCCGCGAGGACGCCTTCAACTGGGCCAGCTCCCTCCCTTCGGTGGCGCGGGTGAACGAGGCCGGCGTCGTGCAGGCCGTGGCGCCCGGCCGCGCACGCGTCACCGCAGGCGCGGGCGCGGCATCCGGCGTGGTGGAGGTAGAGGTGGTGGCCGACAACGTGGCGCGGCTGGAGATCACCCCCGCCACGCACGCGGCACGTACCGGCGACGTGGTGCGCTTCCGGGTGACGGCCCGCGACGCGCAGGGGCGGGAGATCCCCGGGCTGACGCCGGTCTTCAGCGTTTCGCCGGGGGAGGGGGCGATCGGCGCGGACGGCGCCTTCGTGGGCTACGAGGCGCGGGCGTACACGGTGACGGCGCTGCTGGGCCGGCACTCGGCGGACGCCGCGGTCACGCTGCGGCACCGCGACGTGCGCCGCCCCGCCACCGTGGTGGGGCGCCTTCCGCGCACCCGCTTCAAGACGGAGGAGGTGTGGCTGCACCCCAACGGCCGCAACGCCTACCTGGGCTCCGGCGCGGGGGGAGACGTGCTGTACGTGCTCGACGTGAGCAATCCCGCGCAACCCGTGGTCACCGACTCGATGGTGTCGAACACACGCCGCGTGAACGACGTGATGACCACGCCGGACGGGCGCTACATGGTCCACACGCGCGAAGGCTCGTCGGACCGCCGCGATGGGCTCGTGATCGCGTCGTTGGAGGACCCGGCCCACCCGCGGGTGATCTCGGAGTTCAAGGAGGGGGTCTCGGCGGGGGTGCACTCCGCCTTCATCTACCAGGACCCGCGCCACGGAACGCACGTCTATCTCACCAACAACGGCACGGGCGCGCTGCACGTGCTGAACCTGGACGACCCGGCGAACCCGCGCGAGGTGGCGCGGTGGAGCACGCCGCGTCCGAACGCCGGGCGCAGCCTGCACGACGTGGACGTGCAGAACGGGCTGGCCTACCTGAGCTACTGGAACGACGGGCTGGTGATCCTGGACGTGGGGAACGGCGTCCGCGGCGGCACGCCCTCCAATCCGCAGCTGGTGTCGCAGTACCGGTACGACCTGAACGACCTGTATCGACAGGTGGAGGCGGTCGGCGGGCCGGGGTTCATCCGCGGCACGCACACGGCCTGGCGCCACCGCGACTACGTGTTCATCGCCGACGAGGTGTTCGCCTCCACGCCTCCCCGCGGCGCGCGCGACGCGTCGGCCGACCGCGCCTACGGGCGGATGCAGGTGATCGACGTGTCTGACATCACCCGCCCGCGCTCCGTGGCCTGGTACGAGCCGGAGTACGGCGGCGTGCACAACGTGTGGGTGGATGGGGAGACGCTGTACATGGGCGCCTACAACGGCGGGTTCCGCGCCTTCGACGTGAGTGGCGAGCTGCGTGGCGACCTGCGGGCGCAGGAACGCGAGATCGCGCACGTGCACACCGGCGACATGCAGGGGAACGTGCAGAACCACGCCATGACCTGGGGGGTGGTGGTGCGCGACGGGCTGGCGTACGTGAACGACAACAACAACGGGCTGTGGATCATCCGCATCGAGACGGCGCCCGAGAGCGGGGTACGGTGACGCGCCGCACGGCGCTGGCGGCGGCGCTCGCGGCGACCGTCTGCGCCCCCTCCGCGCTGGCGGCCCAGCCGGGGCCGGAGCGCACCTACTACGTGTGGGTGGCGGCCGAGGCCGTCGACCGGCTTTCGCTGGTGCGCTTCGGCCCCGGTGGCGCCCGCGTGGAGCGGGAGGTGGGGATCGGCAGGAACGTCATGGACCCCGAGGGGCCGCACGGGGTGGACGTTTCGCCCGACGGGCGGCGGCTGTACGTCTCCACGGGCCACGGCACGCCCTTCGGCGACCTGTGGGCTTTCAACGCCGCGGGCGACAGCGTCCTGGGCTCGGTGACGCTCGGGGACTTTCCCGCCACCCTGCAGGTGAGCCCGGACGGCGCCTACGCCTACGTGGTGAACTTCAACCTGCACGGCGAGCACGTTCCCTCCTCGCTGAGCGTGGTGAGCACCGATCCGCTGGTGGAGGTGGCGCGCATTCCCACCTGCACCATGCCGCACGGCAGCCGTCTGAGCGCGGACGGAACGCGCCACTACTCCGCCTGCATGATGGACGACCTGCTGGTGGAGGTGGATACCCGCACGCTCGGCGTGGCCCGCCATTTCCGGCTGACCCGCGGCGCGGAGGGGGGGATGCAGGGCCCCGTCGCGCCGAGGGCGGCGGGCGGACCTCCGGCGGACCACGGGGGGCACGGGATGGCCGCGCCGGCCCCGGGTGGCGCCGCCTGCTCGCCGACCTGGGCGCAGCCGTCGCCGGACGGCGCGCGGGTGTGGGTGGCCTGCAACCGCAGCAGCGAGATCGTGGAAGTGGACGTCGCCTCCTGGCGCATGGTACGGCGCATCGCTGCGGGCG
Organism: Longimicrobium sp.; assembly: GCF_036388275.1. NCBI lineage: Bacteria > Pseudomonadati > Gemmatimonadota > Longimicrobiia > Longimicrobiales > Longimicrobiaceae > Longimicrobium > Longimicrobium sp. The sequence continues at coordinate 101,428 of NZ_DASVSF010000100.1, read as the reverse complement.
ACGGGGTCTATAACCTCGCCGTCACCTCCGACGGGGCCCTGCTGGTGGCCACGAACAAGCGCGGGCAGAGCGTGTCGGTCTTCGACGCCCGGACGGGGCGCGAACTGGCCCGCATTCCCACCCTGCGGCGGGTGGTGCACGGTGCCGCCATCTCGCCCGACGACCGGTACGCGTTCATCTCCGTGGAGGGGGTGGGGTCCGAGCCGGGAACGGTCGAGGTGATCGACCTCCGGGCCAGGAGGCGGGTCGCGGCGGTGGACGTGGGCCAGATGGCCGGCGGGATCGACGTGTGGAAGATGGAACCGTAGCAGACGCCGTGGCGAGGTACGAAGAAAAGGGACGCCCGCGGCCGGCGGCGTCCCTTTTCCGTTCCGATCGACCGGCGCGAATCGCGCGGGACCAACGTTTGCGGCGAGAAGCGGGTCGGTCCTATGATCGGACCACATTCGCCGGCGAGGTTTACCCTGAACCCACCACTGCCCATGCAGCGAACAATCCTGTTATCCACCGCCGCTGCCGCGCTCGCGCTGGGGCTGGCGGCCCCCGCCGCGGCGCAGCCCGCCACGGCGCCCCGCACCGTCACCATCGCCAACCCGGTGCCGCTGACGGTGGAAACGTACCGCCTGGCCAACGGGCTGAACGTCGTCCTGTCGCGCGACACCTCCGTTCCCGTCGTGGCGGTGAACGTGTGGTACCACGTGGGCTCCGGCAACGAGGTGGCCGGGCGCACCGGGTTCGCCCACCTGTTCGAGCACATGATGTTCCAGGGGTCGGCCAACGTGGGCGACGACCAGCACTTCAAGCTGATCTCCGAGGCGGGCGGCACGCTGAACGGCACCACCAACGCCGACCGCACCAACTACTTCGAGGCGGTGCCCAGCAACTTCCTGGAGCGGGTGCTGTGGCAGGAGGCCGACCGCATGGGCTTTCTGCTGAACGCCATGACGCAGGAAAAGCTCGACAACCAGCGCAGCGTGGTGCAGAACGAGCGGCGGCAGAACTACGACAACGCGCCGTACGGCCTGGCCGGCGAAACCATCTCGCGGCTGCTGTTCCCGGCCGGCCACCCGTACTCGTGGACCACCATCGGCTCGCTGACGGACCTGAACGCCGCGTCCATGGAGGACGTGTCGGGGTTCTTCCGCCAGTACTACGCGCCCAACAACGCCTCGCTGGCGGTGGTGGGCGACTTCGACCCGGCGCAGGCCCGGCGGTGGATCGAGCGCTACTTCGGCTCCATCCCGTCCGGCCCGCCCATCACGCGGCCCACCCCGCAGCCGGTGCGCCTGGCGTCCGAGGTGCGCCACATGCTGGAAGACCGCGTGCAGCTGCCGCGGCTGTACGTCGTCTGGCCCTCCCCGGCGCATTTCCAGCCGGGTGACGCCGACCTGAACGTGCTGGGCTACATCCTTGCCGGCGACCGCAGCTCGCGCCTTCACCAGCGGCTGGTGCTTCGCGACCAGCTGGCCCAGTTCGTCGCCGCCAACCAGGGCGGACGCGCACTCGCCGGCCAGTTCGGCATCACGGTGCAGGCGCGCCCGGGGATCGACCTGGACCGCGTGCTCGCCATCGTCGACGAAGAGGTGGCGCGCCTGCGCACCGAGGGGCCCACGCAGCGCGAGGTGGAGCGCGCGCGCAACAACCTGGAGGTGCAGTTCGTCCAGCGGATGCAGACGACGCTTGGGCGCGCCGATGCGCTGAACAGCTACGCCACGTTCAACGGCGACCCGGCGTACATCCAGCAGGACTACGCCCGCTACGCCACCGTAACCATCGGCAGCGTCAAGCAGTCGCTCGACTGGCTGGGCGCAGGCCGCATTGTCCTCAGCGTCGTGCCGCAGGGGCAGACGCAGCTCCAGGCTTCCCGATGAACGCGAGGGCGATTTCCATGACCAAGGCACATCTTCTCGCGGCGGCCGTGCTGGCCGCGGGAACCCTGGCGGCCGGGTGCGCACCCGCCGTGCAGCCCGCCGCGCAGCCGCTGGACCGGGCCACGATGCCCACGGCGGCGGCCAATCCGACGTACGACTTTCCCAACGTGGAGCGCCGGACGCTTTCCAACGGGCTGCGCGTGTGGCTCGTGGAGCGCCCGGGCGCTCCGCTGGTGACGGTGCAGCTGATCGCCGACGCCGGCGGCGTCGCCGACCCGGCCACCACGCCGGGCATCGCTTCGCTGACCGCGTCGATGCTGAACGAGGGCACCGCCACCCGCACGGCCGAGCAGATCGCCGACGAGCTCGGCTTTCTGGCCGCGTCGATGAACGCCGCGGCGGGGCTGGAAGCGGCGGCGGCGACCCTGTCGGTGCTGGCGCGCAACTTCGACCCGGCGCTGGACGTGTTCGCGGACGTGGTGGCCAACGCCTCGTTCCCCGAGAGCGCCTGGCCCCGCGTGCAGGCGCAGCGCCTGGCCGCGCTCCTTCAGCAGCAGGACCAGCCGGCGGTGCTGGCCACCAATCAGTTCCAGCGCATCGTCTACGGGCAGGGGCACCCGATGGGGCGCCCGGTCAGCGGCACGCCGGCCTCGGTGCGCGCCGCCACCCCGGAGGCGCTGCGTGCGTTCCACCGCCGCTACTACCGCCCCGACAACGCGCACCTGATCGTGGTGGGCCCGCTCGCGGCGGAGAGCGTGCTGCCCAAGCTGGAGCGTGCGTTCGGCCGCTGGGAGCGGGGCGGGCCCGGGGCCTGGACCCCGCCGTCGGACCCGGCGCCGCTGCAGGCCACGCGCATCTACCTGGTCGACAAGCCGGGCGCCGCGCAGTCGGAAATCCGCATCGGCCACGTGGGCGTGCCCCGCGTGCACCGCGACTACTTTCCGCTCCTGGTGATGAACACCATCCTGGGCGGGCAGTTCTCCAGCCGCATCAACCTGAACCTGCGCGAGGCCAAGGGCTACTCGTACGGCGCGGGCAGCGGATTCCAGATGGGCCGCATGGCCGGGCCCTTCGTCGCGAGCGGCGGCGTGGAGACGCGGGTGACCCGCGAGTCGGTGGTGGAGTTCATGCGCGAGCTGGAGGACATCCGCGGCTCGCGGCCCGTCACGCAGGAGGAGCTGGACCTGGCCCGCGTTTCCATCATCCGGCGCGAGCCGCTGACCATGGAAACCAACGGCCAGATCGCCGGCCGCATCCAGGACATGATCCTGTACGACCTGCCGGAAGACTACTTCGACAGCTACAACCAGCGCGTCGCCGCGGTCACGGCCGAGGACGTGAACCGCGTCGCCCGCGAGTACCTGCAGCCGGGGCGCTTCGCGATCGTGGTCGTAGGCGACCGTTCGGTGGTCGAGGCGCCGCTCCGCCAGCTCCCGTACCCGGTGGAGGTGGTCGCCGCGGAAACCCAGGCGCCGGCCGCTCCCAGCGGCGGCCGCTGACCGGGCCCGCGGAGCCGCCCGCGCGGGGCGGTTCCGGGTGATGCGAAGGGGGAGGAGCACGCACCGTGCTCTTCCCCCTTCGCTTTTCCGACCCGCTCTTCGTTCTATCCGTCGACGCGCGCGGCCGGTGGGTACCACGTGGGCCAGACGGGCACCGGGTTGCGGATGAAGTCCAGCGTGCGCTGGCGCCACCGCTCCGTGGCGCCCGGTGCCTGCCACTCGCCCTCGGGCCGACCCGTCGCCAGGGTGACGTGCATCACCCGCGGGAGCAGGCGCAGCACCGCCAGGTCCATTCCCGTGGCCGCGTCCAGGTCGGGGAGAAAGACGTGGCCGGGGTCGTTGCTGTCTGCCCCGTACCCCAGCAGGCCGATGGCCGCCGCCACCTCGTGGAAGCGCGCCAGCTGCCCGGACGCCACGTCGTAGTCCGCCGCGCGCGCCGCGGGGCGCCCCAGCCGGTCTACGCGGCAGTGCCAGGAGGTGAGCGTGGTGGTGGCGAAGGTGCCCGGCCGCGAGCGCCCCTGCTGGAACACCCACGCCTGCCGTTCGGCGGTGCGGTACGTTTCGCGGCGGCGCGCGCGGATGCCGCGGCTGGCCAGCTCGCGCTCGAAGCGGCGGATCATGGACATGAAGACGGGGTCCAGCTGCAGCAGGTTGTTGTGCACCCGCCGCACCTCCGGCCCAAAGCGCGTCCGCAGCACGCGCCACTCCCATTCCTCGAAGCTTTCGCCCGGTGCGGGATGCGGCATTCCCGGCACCCCGACGACGTGCGTGCCCGGAAGCGGGGTCGCGGGGCGGTAGACGGGCACGTCCAGGTACGAGAGCAGCCCGAACCTGCCCGGGCCCTGCGCTCCGTACCGGCAGCGCATCTCCAGCGGCGACGGATCGCGGCGGAGCGATTCCAGCGCCGGAATCCCGCAGTCGGCCCAGGTGGTGGGCGGACGCAGCCCCGAGGGCGATTGCGCGTCCGCCGCGCCCGAGAGGAACGCGGCTGCGATAGCGAGAAGGGCCTGTCTGCGAGGGAGCATCGATTTCGGGCGGCGGTGCGATCACGGGTCGGCGGTCCACGAAAGCTCTGCGCGCGGCCGCCCGCGCGCAACTCCCGCCCGCGACGAAAGGCGGCCCGGGCGCATTCCGCGCCCGGGCCGCCATCTCCGCCTTCAGACGGTCAGCAGTAGATTCCGCAGGTGGGGAAGACGGAACGGAAGCAGTCCTGCACGGGCAGCGTGGGGGCCTGGTGCGCCTGCACGGTCCCACGGCTGCCCGTGTCGGCGTCCGGCGTCACCTGGAAGGTCTGCACGTCCAGAGCTTCGATGTCGAGCTTGATCTTCTGCATGGAGTTTCTCCTGATTGCTATGGTTCCGCGGCGAAACGCTCGCCACGTGGCCCGTGATGGCGCGATCACAAAACGTCGCGCTCCGGATGGGAATGGCGCGGCGGAGGCCGCACGTCGCATGCCGTCAGGTGTTTCTGCCTCTCCGGTATGGCCCCAAACAAGGGATCGCGTCATCCGCCACGACGGCTGGACGCAGGGCGTGGCGACCCGCGGCCGGAGCCGCCCGCCGAGGTTGCGGGCATCCCGCGCCCGGCCTATGCTGTGCGGCCCAGCGCCGCCGCCGCGGCCGCCATCATCCTCGGATCCTTCCCGCATGAGCGACCCGGCTGCCGCTGTCCGGCCCAGCCTTTCCGCCGACACGTATCGCCACCGCCGCGAGCGGTTCCTGGCCGCCATTGGCGAGGGGGTAGCGGTGCTGCCCGCCGGCCCCGAGCTGCTGAAGTCGCGCGACACCGAGATCCCCTATCGCCAGGGCAGCGACTTCCACTACCTGACCGGCTTTCCGGAGCCCGGGGCCGTCGCCGTCCTCACGCCGCACGACGCCGAGCACCGGCTGACGCTGTTCGTTCGCCCGCGCGACCCGGAGCGCGAAGTGTGGAACGGCGCCCGCGCCGGCGTGGAGGGCGCGCGCGAACGCTTCGGGGCAGACGCCGCGTACCCCATCGAGCAGCTGGACGAGCACCTGAAGAAGCTGCTGGAGCCCGCGGACGCCGTGTGGTTCTCGCTCACGGGCTTGGCCGGCGACCTGGAGATGCGGGTGCTGCGGCTGGTCGCCGGCTTCCGAGGCACGCGCCCGCGCGCCGGCAAGGGCCCAGTGGACGTTCGCGACCCGGGCTCAGTCCTGGACGCCATGCGCCTGGTGAAGGAGCCCGAAGAGATCGCGCTGATGCGCACGGCGGCGGACCTGGCTGCGCGGGGACACCTGGCCGTCATGCGGGCCGGGCGCCCCGGCGTGGGCGAGTGGGAGCTGCAGGCCCTGCTCGACCACACGTATCGGTCCGCCGGTGCGGAGTGTGGGACGGCCTTTCCCGCCATCGTCGGCTCGGGCGCGAACGCGACGACGCTGCACTACCACGCCAACTCGCGCCGCATCGAAGAGGGCGACCTCGTGCTGGTGGATTCCGGCGCGGAGGTGGGAATGTACTGCTCCGACATCACCCGCACCTTTCCCGCGTCGGGCCGCTTTTCCGCCCCGCAGCGCCGGGTGTACGACATCGTGCGGGCCTCGCTGGATGCGGCGATCGGCGCCATCCACCCCGGCGCCCCGTTCAGCGGCGTGCACGAGGCGGCGCGCCGCGTGCTGGTGCAGGGGATGGTGGACCTGGGGCTGCTGACGGGAGAGGTGGACGCGCTGATCGAGTCGGAGGCGTTCAAGCGATTCTACATGCACCAGACGTCGCACTGGCTGGGGATGGACGTGCACGACGTGGGCATGTACCGCGACAGCGCCGGCGAGTCCGTCGACCTTCAGCCCGGGATGGTGCTGACCGTGGAGCCCGGCCTCTACATCCCCGCCGACGCGGACGACGTCCCGGAAGAGCTGCGCGGCATCGGCATCCGCCTGGAAGACGACGTGCTGGTGACGGTGGACGGCAACGAGATCCTTACCCGCGGCGTGCCCCTCGACGCCGATGAAGTGGAGCGCATCTGCCTGGGCGAGTGACCGCCCGCCAGTCTCTCCCCATCCCTCCTCACATCTTCTCCGCCGATGATCCGATCCCGCCTGATGGCCGCGCAGCAGACCCAAACTCACGGATTTCGTCCGCGGGGCAGGGAAGTGTCGCGGCTGGAGGGGCTGAGCGACGCGGTGTTCGGCTTCGCCATCACGCTGCTGGTGGTGTCGCTGGAGGTGCCGCGGACGGCCACGCAGCTGTTCGAGGTGATGCGCGGGTTCGGTTCGTTCGCCGCGTGCTTCGCGCTGTTGTTCCTGGTGTGGTGGAACCAGTACCGCTTCTTTCGCCGCTACGGCCTGAACGATGGCGTGACGATGGTGCTGAACGCCGCGCTGCTGTTCGTCATCGTCTTCTTCGTGTATCCGCTGAAGTTCGTCTTCACCATCGTCCTCGGGATGTTCACCGGCTCCGCGCCGTGGCAGGCCGTGTCGGCAGGCGGCGATCCTGTGCTGACCCACGACCAGTGGCCCATGCTGATGGTGGTGTTCAGCGGCGGATACGTGGCGGTGTTCCTGATCTTCGCCCTGCTTCACCTTCACGCGTACCGCATGCGCGAGGCGCTGGAGCTGGATCCGGTGGAGCAGTTCGACACCGTCACCACGGTGCGCGAGAGCATGCTGAACGTGGGGATCGGGTGCGCGTCGATCATGCTGGCGCTGTTCGGGGGCGGGTTTGGGCCGTTCATGGCGGGGATGGCGTACTGGCTGATCGGCCCGGCGATGTGGATCAACGGCACGCTCGCAGGGCGCGCGCGCAAGCGGCTGCAGGGCACGCTGGCCGCCGGCTGAGAGCCGCCCAACGCTCCGGCGTGCGGGGCTGTACTCTGGAATGCGGGCATGAACGCATCCCCAAGACACCTCCCTCTCCCTGGAGTGGAAACCATGAAGACGAAGTGGCTGCTGGCCCTGGCACTGGCGATGGCGCCGGCCTCCCTCGCCGCGCAGGTGGTGGCGCCCCCGCAGACGCCCGAGGTGCGTGCCGAGCGGGAACGTGCGGTTCACCGGGAGCACGCACGAGCGCGCCACGCGGTCGGACGCGCCCACCGCGAGCACGCCGTTCGCCAGCGGGAGCACGCCCATCGAATGCGCGAGCACGCGGCGCGGCAGCGGGAGCACGCCGTCCGCATGCGCGAGCATGGCGCCCGTCAGCGTGCACACGGCCTCCGCGTCCGCGAGCATGCTGCGCGGCGGGGTGAGCACACGGCCCGCGTCCGCGAGCACGCGGTGCGGCAGCGCGAGCATGCGCGCGCCCACCGGGAGCGCGCAGTCCACGGCGATGCCGCCCGCGCACACAGGGAGCGCGCCGTGCGCCGCGCCCGCGACCGCCGCGAGGATGTGCGCGACCGCGTGGAGGACCGCCGCGACCGCCGGGAAGACGTGCGCGATCGGCGCGAGGACCGCCGCGAGCGCGAGCAGGAGCAGCGCCGCATCCCCGCCTGAGCCCGCCGCCCAGGCGCAGATGGACGGCCCAGCCCGTCCTTCAGGCAATGACGAATGCAGCCCCGCCGCTCCATGAGAGTGGCGGGGCTGTGTAGAATCCAGAATCGTAGACGAACGTTTACGTCACGGGTGCGTAGTCCACGGTGGCTTGCAGGCGCTCCAGGTTCAGCCGCAGCCGCGGCACCTCCACGCTGACGCTTTCCAGCTCCCGGATGGCGTTCTCAACCAGTTCGATGCCGCGCTCCAGCGGCAGGGGCTGGTGGCTGGCGTCGAAGCATGCAACTCCCGCCTCGCAGGCAACGGCGAACTCGAAAGTGCAGCCGTTGCTGTACTGCCAGGCCTGGTTGAAGTACACCGCCTTCACGCGCGTGCGGATCAGGGTTTCCCAGAAGTGAAGGTACTCCGCCTGGCTCCACCCGGGCGCCGTGAACGGTGCCGGGGTGATCACCATCTCGGCCCCGCCCAGCTCCTCCCGCAGCCGCCGGGCGAAGGCGCTGGCCTCGTCGCAGTTGCGGTCGAAGATCAGGGCTCGATGAGGCTCGTCGCCCAGCATCTCGCGAAGCTCCTGCATGCTTCCCGCGCGGTGCTCTCGCGCCAGGTCGTACGCGCGGCGGCCCGTCGTCAGCTCGCTGCTGGCGTAGATCCCCTTCTCGCCGTTAAGCGCACAATCCAGCGCGCTGAACGCGATCGCCACTTCTTCGCTGTGCAGGCGGTCGTATCGCCGGGATCGGACATCTACTTCGTACTCGCTGGTCATCGGCTCCGGCGTGCGGGTTCAGTCCTCAATGCATGACCGAAGTATGCACCCGCGACCACGACGGATCAACTGCCTCGCTGCTTGCGCAGCCGTGACTCGTACACGGTCTGGTCGAACTCGGAGACGAGTTCCGCTAGTACATTCACTGATTGGAAAAGGACTGCACGCAATGCGTCGTCCTGCAAGAACCGAGAGTCCAGCACCGAATTCGCATCGGTAAATGGGCTGATGTCCCCTCCGCGCGCCGGTGGGCTCGCGGTTTGGGTCGATCCCCCGAGGGCGGCGTTCGAATACGGATCGGGGTTCAGTAGCCCTCCCCACAGGTTCTGCATCCACTCGGCTTTGCCGAAAGCAATGTGAATGAGCCCGCGCCTGGTATCGTCGCGCAGATGGCGGCGGCGCCAGGGAATGGGAATTACGACGAATGCATTGTAGTCGGACTGGCGGCGCGCCTGCAGGTACTCGCTCATGCGCAGCTTGACCGCACCTACTCCGGGAAGGGCATTGGAGCTGTTGTCGAACAAGACCAAGTCCGGGATCTCGTTGTAATCGCTGAACCACCAGCGCGCCTCGCCCGAATAAGCCGCCACCCACGCCACCGACTGCTGCGTGAACATTTTGGAGAGGCTCCCCGGCGCCGCCGAGATGTAGAACACAGATTGCTGATCATCGGATAGAACGCTGATGCTCACGCGGACCGACTGCTGCAGAGACAGCAGGGAGAGTTCCGGATCGTTCGGAGGGGATTGCAGGTGGCCGTAATGGCGAACGATTGCTTCCTGCAACGCCGTCGTGATTTCCTCCCGCACGCGGTCAGTCGCGCGCAGCAGCATGCGCTGGAGATCCACGATCCGCTCCTCCCAAACGACATTCGCGGAGTAGCTACGGCCCATTACCACATTCATGAAGGTATCGAAGAACACGAGAAATCCCTCACGAACCGTGAGGAGCCACCGCCAGGCCCGGCTTGCCCAATATGCCCCTAGTCGCTGCATCACGAGCCGCCGGAACCCGAAGCTCGAAGCTGCATCGGAACGCCGAGGTCGCTCCCAACGCGGGATCACCGGTGAACTGGCGATTCGGCTCCGGAGCGTCTCTACGGCGGCACGCAGCAACGCGATCACCACGAGTAGCAGCAGGAAAGCGGCGACGAAGACCACTACATACAGTGCCTCGGCGTTGACGCCTGAGAGGTTCCAGAACTGCGTCAGAATGGTGACGGTAGCAATGCCCGTGAGCCCGCTGACGACGGTGCGGGCCAAGTTGCCTTCGAAGATGCCACCGGACATCAACGCCCCCCCGGGCTGGGTGGTCGCATTTGTGGTAGTGCCGCCGACCGTAGTACTGCTTGCGGTAGTGGTTGTCGTCGTGCTGGAAATCCGCCCTGGTTCCGGTACTCGCCAGAGGGCCGCTACGGTAAGGAACGCGAACAGCAGCGCAATGCCAAACACGGTGGCGACGGCCAAGTCCCTATCACTGTCCGCCAGCGTCCATACCCAGTCCACGAAGCGCCGGATGGAGCCGCGTTCTCCGCCCCCGGGCGTGAGCGACGCGCGCGTGGGCGTCTGGAACGATGCCGAGGCAGGGTCGTACGGAACCACGTGTGGATGGGCGCTACGCCCAAGGGTGAGGAGCATGAAGCCCCGAGAAGGCGCTGCGATGCCGGCGCGCGCGCCCAACGAAGGTGCGGCGAAGAAACGCTCCCCGCGCCTGCCCGACCCCGCCATGGACACCACGGCCGCAACTGTCCCGGAACTCGCGATGTCGGCCCATCGCTGCTGCGCGGAGCGCAGCACGGCTCCTCGTACGGTGTCGCGCGCGCTATCCACTGGCTGCGCGCGCCGGTTCGCCGGGGCGGGCGGCAGCGCTGCCACTACGAGCACGACCTGCCGCTGCTGAGCCCGCGCCCGAGCCACGAGCGAGTCAAGGCGGTCTACCATGCGCATGGCTGCCGCGCTGTCCGTTGGGAGCGCGGGAAATCCGGCGAGCCAATATCGTGTGCCCGGAAGTTCTGCCCAGCACCCGTCCGGCGCCGAAGCCGCAGAGTGGTAGCAAAGCGTGAGGTCGGTAAGCCGAACTCCCGCAACACGCAGCGAATCACGCACGATCTCCAGCGCAGCACGCCCGGAATCGTCGCGCGGAACCACGTAGATGTCCGCCACCGGAGACGCCCGCAGCAGGGTGACAAGCGAGTCGGTCATTCCCGGCACCCCTACCACAGTCGTGGCCGTGTCGGCGGCTGGCGAACCACCGGTGCCGCTGCCCGTCCCTGCCGCTGCCGAATCGATGACTGCGGTGTCGGGCGCAGGCTGCTGTGTTACGGAACGGGCGGGCAGGGTGTCCGATTCTGACACTCGAGGTGCATCGGACGTAGTCACAGCAGGACGAACCCTGAGCAGATCCCCCGAGAGCACCAGCGCCGAAGGCGCCTCGAATCCGCCGCGCCCGCGCAACTGCCGCAGTGCCTCTGCGAGTGTCACGGAATTAGGCGATCCAGTCCCTGCCGGAACCCCGACGAGAGGGTCCGCCATTATCGCCGCTGCTGTTACGGGTAGAGGCCTGTCCGAGCGGGAGGAGCTGCCAAAAGAAGACCATGCGTACCAAGCCAAGGTGACGAGGCCCACCAGCACCAGCAGAGTGCCTGCCACATCGATCGAGGTGGCGAGCCACGCAGGAGATGTATCAGGCTGGGGATTTTCGCGGGGTTTGGTTTCGACGCGAGTTTCCGAGGGGGGTGACGTAAGGTCGGAAGAACGCTCGGCAGGTGTGGACATGGGGAAATGAGCGGGGGCACGTGTGAAAGGCCCCCGGCCACCGGCCACCGGAACCTGCCGGGGGAGAATTGAATCATCAGATGGACACCACCAGTCGATTTCCTCGCTTGTTAACTTCCGGGCTCCTCGATGCGCGAGGGGACGCGCGCGCGGCGCAGCAGGTCGCCGAAGTGGCTGGTGACGCCCACGCGCCCGACGAGCACCACGCCGTCGCCGGAGCCATCGACCCCCGCGATCAACTCGCGCAGCGCGCCGATGCCCTCTGCCACGTCGAACCTGCGCCAACTCGCGGCTTCGCCGGGGAAGATGACGCGCCCCTGCGAGGCGCTAGGTCCCTTGTGAAGCTGAACCACCCACACCTGCGTTCCATCATGCACCCACTCGAACCGCACCGGGCCGAGAACGGCGTGGGCGCGGTCGTACACGGCCCGCACGTCCGCCGTCACGGCGTCCGGCAGCGCTTCCGGGGCGCGCTCGCCCACCATGAACGGATCGCCGAATCCGGAAACGCCTTCCACGAGGACGCCGCCGTCCGGCTGCGAGATCAGCGCGCCGGAGTAGCGCGCATCCACGCCGCGCTGGGCCAGAATCGACGCGATGGCGGTGCCCCCGGGATCTTCGCGCTGCATCAGCGCAAAGGGATCGGTCCAGCCGCGCTGGGTGGTGAACTTGCCGGGCATCTGCTCGGTCGGGGCCGTGCGGATCCACGGCTCCGAAATCCCCGTATCGCGGCCGAACGAGAACGGGGCCGTCCGCCGCGGGAACACCTGCGTGAAGGGCACGGCGAACCCGAGCAGGTGAGCCACCAGCAGCCCGTACGCCTTGTCGCCCAGCATGCGGCTCCAGAGGTTGGGCCATGCCACATGGGCCTGCTCCGGCCCACCCGCCAGCTCCTCCTCTTCCCAGACGATGGTGTGGTCGTGGCGAACGCCGCGGCGGATGGGATGAATGCTGAACTCCACCCGCAGTTCCGGCCGCTTCGGGAGCGTCGGGTGAAAGCCGTACACCGTCTCGAAAGCCTGGTACGCCAGGTCTCGGGGAAGCGCCGCCGTTCCCGGCTTTTCCACGCACCGAGGCGTGTCGCCGGGGGCGAACTCGAGCACGTTTCCGTAGGCGACGCCCGAAACTCCGCCGTCGTTCACGTCCACCGTCTCGTTGACGATGGTGTACAGGCCCTGGGCCGAGAGGCGCCGCAGGTGCGCGACCACCTCGTCGGCGTTCTTTACGCCGTAGACGAACTCGCGGCTCTTGGGGTCGTACGGCTCGAACGAGCGGATGTTGACCGACTGCTCGGGAGCCGCGGCCAGCATTGCGCCCGCCGCGTCTTCCGCCGAGCCGAAGCGCACGTTCGGCGCGTGCCCGTGAACCCAGGCGTGCCGCTGTTGCAGTGCGGGGTCGAAGCTGACGAACTGCGCCACGTTGGCGTTCTTCGCCAGGCGATCCAGGATCTCGTCCTTGTGGTGGGCCGTTTCGGCGGTCATTCGATCCGTCGTTCGGTGGAAGTGGATGCTCCCCGGCAAAGTCGTCCGGCGTTGCCCGCCGCGCAAGGCTGCGCAGCCCAGCCCTTGCGCCGACGCCCCCGCACGCCGTAGATTGGCCCTTGCACGTGAGATACGTGCCGTGGATGGATTTGCGCGACCGCTTGCGTACCACGTTAAAAAAACGCTAAAGAGTCGGGATGGATCGGAGGACACAGCCGGTCCGACGCGATTTCGCCCCGCACTCACCACGAGCCGCGGGGTTTTTCTGTCATGCACGGAATTGGATCGATGGACAGCAGCCGCTCGCCTTACCTTGCCGCCCTCGACGAACGCGTCCTGGTGTTCGACGGCGCCATGGGCACCAGCATCCAGGGCTACGACCTGACGCCGGAGGATTTCGGCGGGCAGGCGCTGGAGGGGTGCAACGACTACCTGGTGATCACCCGGCCGGACGTGGTGGGCGAGATCCACGCGTCGTTCCTGGAGGCGGGAAGCGACGTGCTGGAGACGGATACCTTCCGCAGCAACCGGCTGACCCTGCGCGAGTACGGGCTTCAGGACCAGGTGCGCGAAATCAACGTGGCGGCCGCCGGGCTGGCCCGCTCCGTCGCCGACCGGTTTGCGGCGGAGACCGGGCGCCCGCGCTTCGTGGCCGGCTCCATCGGCCCGTCGGGGTTTCTGCCCTCCGCGAGTGACCCCACGCTGGGCAACATCACCTTCGCCGAGCTGGTGCCCGTTTTCCAGGAGCAGGCCGCCGCGCTCATCGAGGGCGGCGTGGACGTGCTGCTGATCGAGACGTCGCAGGACATTTTGGAGGTGAAGGCCGCCGTCTTCGGCTGCCGCGCCGCCATCGCCCAGGCGGACCGCCCGGTCGCCCTGCAGGTTCAGGTGACGCTGGACACCTCCGGCCGCATGCTGCTGGGCACCGACATCGCCGCCGCCATGGTGACGCTGGAGTCGCTGCGGGCCGACGTCATCGGCCTCAACTGCTCGACGGGGCCCGAGCACATGCGGCAGGCCATCCGCTACCTGGGCGAGAACTCGCGGCTGCCCATCTCCTGCATCCCCAACGCCGGCATCCCGCACAACGAGGGCGGCTGCGCGGTCTATCCGCTGCAGGCGCAGCCCTTCGCCGAGCAGATGGCGGAGTTCATCGGCGAGCACGGCGTACGCATCGTCGGCGGGTGCTGCGGGACGACGCCGGACCACATCCGCCAGCTGGTGGAGCGCATCCGCGACGTAAAGCCCAAGCGCCACGAAGTGGAGTACGTGCCGCGGCTGTCGTCCGGCATCCGCGCCATGGACCTGGTGCAGGTGCCCGCGCCCACGATGATCGGCGAGCGGGTGAACTCGCAGGGGTCGCGCAAGGTCAAGCGGCTGCTGCTGAGCGACGACTACGACGGCATTCTGGACGTGGCGCGCGAGCAGACGGAGAACGGCGCGCACGTGCTGGACGTGTGCGTGGCGCTGACGGAGCGGCAGGACGAGGGCGACCAGATGCGCAGCATCGTCAAGCTGCTGTCGCAGGGGGTCGAGGCGCCGCTGTGCATCGACAGCACCGAGGCCGACGTCATCCGCACCGCGCTGGAGCAGTCGCCCGGGCGCGCCGTGGTCAACTCCATCAACCTGGAGAACGGGCGCGAGCGCATCGACGCGGTGCTTCCCCTGGTGGCGGCGCACGGGGCGGCGGTGATCGCGCTGACCATCGACCGCGACCTGGGCGGCATGGCCAAGACGGCCGAGCACAAGCTGCAGGCCGCCCGCAAGATGTACGACATCGCCACGGGCGAGTTCGGGCTGCCGGCCGACGCGCTGATCTTCGACGCGCTGACCTTCACCCTGGCGACGGGCGACGAGGAGTTCCGCCGGTCGGCCGTGGAAACCATCGAGGGGATCCGCGCCATCAAGCGCGAGCTTCCGGGGGTGCTGACCACGCTGGGCGTTTCCAACGTCAGCTTCGGGCTGGCGCCGCACGCGCGCGCGGTGCTGAACTCCGTGTTCCTTCACCACTGCGTGCAGGCGGGGCTGGACACGGCCATCATCAACCCGGCGCACGTAAAGCCGTACTTCGAGATCAATCCCGAAGAGCGCCAGCTGGCCGACGACCTGATCTTCGACCGGCGCGCCGAGGGCAAGGACCCGCTGGCCGACTTCATCAACTTCTACGAGGGGAAGTCGGCGGAGACGGAAGCGGTGGGCGATCCTACGCTGGAGATGACGCCGGAAGAGGCGCTGCACTGGAAGATCCTGCACCGCAAGAAGGAAGGCGTAGAAGACTGGATCGATCGCGCGGTCGAGAAGCTGGGCGCTGTTCCCGTGCTGAACGACGTCCTCCTCCCCGCGATGAAGGAAGTGGGCGACAAGTTCGGCGCGGGCGAGCTGATCCTGCCCTTCGTTCTGCAGAGCGCCGAGGTGATGAAGAAGGCTGTGGCGCGGCTGGAGAACTACCTGGAAAAGGCCGAGGGGCAGACCAAGGGCAAGGTGGTGCTGGCGACGGTGTACGGCGACGTGCACGACATCGGCAAGTCGCTGGTGAACACCATCTTGACGAACAACGGCTACACGGTGTTCGACCTGGGCAAGCAGGTGCCGGTGAACACCATCATCGAAAAGGCGCAGGAGGTGGGCGCCGACGCCATCGGCCTGTCCGCGCTGCTGGTGTCGACCTCCAAGCAGATGCCGCTGGCCGCGCAGGAGCTCTCGAAGCGTGGCTTGAGCTACCCGCTGCTGGTGGGCGGCGCGGCCATCAACCCCAGCTTCGTGCGCAGCGCGTCGCTCATCGGCGAGCAGCCGTACGCGTCGGGGATGTTCTACTGCAAGGACGCCTTCGAGGGGCTGGCGACGATGGACCGCCTGATGGCGGAAGACGGGCGGGAGTTCGTCAGCGCGCACAACGAGGAGATGGTGCGGCGCCAGCGCGAGTACGAGGAGCGCAAGGCCTCGGCGAAGGACCAGCGCCCCGCCAGCCGCGAGAACGCGCTCCCCGCGGCCGACGTGCCGGCGCCGCCGTTCTGGGGATGGAAGGTGCTCGACAAGATCCCCGTGGACGACGTGGTGGAGTGCATCGACCGGAACACGCTGTACCGCATGCAGTGGGGCGCCCGCAACCTGAAGGGCGACGAGTGGGACCGCGTGGTGAAGGACGATTTCGAGCCGCGCCTGGCGCGCTACACCCGCGAGGCGCGCACGCAGGGGTGGCTGCGGCCGCGGGCCATCTACGGCTACTTCCCGGCGGGGCGCGACGGCAACGACGTGGTGGTGTTCGACCCGGCGGACAAGGCGAAGGAGATCGGGCGCTTCTCGTTTCCGCGGCAGGACGACCGCGAGCAGCTGTGCCTGGCCGACTACTTCCGCCCGCTGAACGGCGAGGCCCCCAAGGACGTGCTGCCGCTGCAGGTGGTGACCAGCGGCGACAAGGCCGCCGAGTTCATCGAGCGCCGCACGCAGGGCGGCGACTACAGCGAGGGCTACTTCCTGCACGGCTTCAGCGTGCAGACGGCCGAGGGCACGGCCGAGTACGTGAACCGCCTGGTGCGGCAGGAGCTGGGGATGGAGGGAAGCCGGGGGCTCCGGTACTCGTGGGGCTACCCCGCGTGCCCCGACGTGGAGCAGCACGAGGTGCTGTTCCGCCTGCTGCCGGTGAAGGAAACGATCGGCGTGGGGCTGACGGCCGGGTTCCAGCTGGACCCGGAGCAGTCCACCGCCGCGCTGGTGGTGCACCACCCGGCGGCGAAGTACTTCAGCACCTGAGGGACGGGAGTCGGTGGCGGGGGCAGGTTCGGCGCACGGCCGGCGCCCCCCATCCCCAGCCCTTCCCCCGCAAACTGCGCGGGGGAAGGGAGCCGGTCGGGAGCGCGGGGCCGACCGAAGCGCAGTTCAGGTCTCCCCCTCCCCTGCGCAGCGGGGGACGGGGGCCGGGGGGAGGGGGCTCCCAAGGCATTCACCGGCAGGCGGCCCATCCGGTGCGAATTCTCCTCTCTCCCGCGCAGTTTGCGGGGGAGAGGCCGGGAGAGGGGCCTCCCGAGGCATGCGAGGCATCCCGTCGCGCCCCGACCGAAGTTCCCCCCTCTCCCGGCGCAGTTTGCGGGGGAGGGGCCGGGGGAGGGCCCCGGCATCACACGATCAGCATCAATAGAACCGAACCACAGTGAGAATCGCCCACCTCGCCGACCTTCACCTGGGCTTCCGCGCCTACCACCGCGTCACGCAGCGCGGGGCCAACGCGCGCGAAGCCGACGTGGCCGACGCCTTTCGCCAGGCCGTCGCCCGCGTGGTGGAGCTGCGCCCGGACCTGGTGCTGGTGGCTGGCGACGTGTTCCACACCGTCCGCCCCTCCAACACCTCCATCGCCGAGGCCTTCCGGCAGTTCTGCCGCCTTTCCGAGGAGCTTCCGGACACGCCGGTGGTGATGATCGCGGGCAACCACGACTCTCCGCGCTCGGCCGACACGGGCAACATCCTCAACTTGTTCCGCGAGATCGACGGCGTGCGGGTGGCGTGCGACGAAAGCCGCACGGTGCATCTTCCCCAGCTGGACACCTCCATCCTCTGCCTTCCGCACGTGGCGCTGTTCGCGGGCGAGCAGGCGCGCCTGGAGCCGGACCCCGCGGTCAAATACAACCTGCTGATGCTGCACGGCACCATCGGCGGCGCCGCGGCCGAGCAGAAGCTGCGCTACGTCTCGGAATACGGCGGCGCCATCGTCGAGAACACCGACATTGGCCCGGAGCGGTGGAACTACGTGGCGCTGGGCCACTACCACATCGCCACCGAGATGGCGCCCAACATGTGGTACGCCGGCGGCATCGAGCGCACCTCCACCAACATCTGGATGGAGAAGGAAGACAAGGGCTTCCTGCTGTACGACACCGAAACGCGCAGGGCCGACTTCCAGCCCCTCCGCACCCGCACGGTGGTGGACCTTCCGTGGGTGGAGGCGCGCGGGTTGGGCCCGGCCGAGGTGGATGCCCGCATCCGCGCGCTGGTCGAAAAGGTGCCCGAGGGCATCAAGGGCAAGATCGTCCGCATGGTGGTCACCGACGTGCAGCGGCCCTGCATCCGCGAGCTGAACCACAAGCAGATCCGCGAGTGGAAGGCCGAGGCGCTGCACTTTCACCTGGACGCGCGCCCGCCCGAAATCCGCCGCCGCGCCGCCTCCGGTGCGCCCGTCCGCCGCCAGACGCTGCAGGAGCAGGTGGAAAGCTTCATCCGCAAGGACTGGGTGCTGCGCGACGACCGCTGCGAGCGCGACCACCTGGTGGAACTGGGCAAGACGTACGTCGAGCGCACCGGGGAGGGCTGAGCCATGCGCCTCCGCTCCCTGTCCATGCGCAACTTCCGCCAGCACGCGCACACCGAGATCACCTTCCGCTCCGGGCTCACGGGCATCATCGGGCCCAACGGCGCGGGCAAGTCCACCATCCTCGAGGGCATCGCCTGGGCCATCTACGGCGCCGCGGCGGCGCGGGGGACCAACGACACCATCAAGTTCGCGCGCGCGGGGGCACGCTCGCGCGTGGAGGTGGACCTAGCCTTCGGCTTGGGCGCGCACGAGTTCCGGGTGATCCGCACGCTCACCACCGCCGAGGTGTACCTGGACGGCGGTGCCTCGCCCGTGGCGTCCACCGTCGGCGGGGCGACGGCGTACCTGCAGCAGCGCGTGGGGATGACGCGCGAGGAGTTCTTCAACACCTACTTCACCGGGCAGAAGGAGCTGGCGTTCCTGGCCACCATGGGGCCCGCGGACCGCGGCCGCTTCCTCAGCCAGGTGCTGGGCTACGAGCGGCTGCGGCGGGCGCAGGACCTGGTGAAGGGGCGCAAGACCGAGCTGCGTAGCGAAATCCGCGGGCTGCGGGCCACGCTGGGCGACCCGGAAGAGATCGCGGCCGCGCGCGTGGCGGCCGAAAAGGGCGTGGCCGAGGCGGTCGAGGCGCGGAAAGCGTCCATCCGCGCGGCGGAAGATGCCGCCGCCGCGCTGAAGGAGATTACGCCGCGGTGGGAAGACGCGCAGAAGGCCCGCGAGCGATACCGCGAGCTCACCCACGCGGTCGCCCAGGCCGAGCGCGACCGCGAGGCCGCGCGCCGCGAGCTGAACCGGGCGGCGTCGGAGCTGGAAGCCGTCGCCGAGGCCGAGGCCGCGCTGGCCCCCCTGCGCGAAAAGCTCGCGCACCTTCCCACCGTCACCGACCAGTGCACGCGCCTCAGCGAGCTGGCGCGCCAGGACGAGCGCCGCAAGGCGCTCGTGCGGCAGGTGGCGGACCTGGACGCCGAGCTGGTGCGTGCGCGCGAGCGGCTGGAAAAGGTGGCCACGGCCCCGGAGCTGGAAAAGAAGTACGCGGCCGAGCTGGAGCAGCTGCGCACCCAGCGCGAAGCCGTCGCCGCCACGCTGGACGAAAAGAAGTCCACCTGGCTGGCCGACAAGCAGGACGCGTTCACGCAGCTGTCCACCTACCGCGAGCGCGGCACCGAGCTCAAGGACCAGATCACCCAGATCCGCGCACTGGGGGCGGAAGGCATCTGCCCCACCTGCGGGCGCCCGCTCGGAAACGACTACGAGCGCACGCTGGAAGAGCTGGAAGACCAGTGGCGGATGCTGGTGCAGGACGGAAAGTGGCGGGCCAAGCGATACGAGCAGCTGGAGGCCAAGCCCGACGACGTCGTGGAGCTGGAAAAGCTGCTTCCGCAGTTGGTGGAAGCGGTGGAAGACCGGTCGCGCAAGCTCACCCGCTGCCAGGGCGCGCTGCAGGAGCTGGAGCAGCTGACGGCGGACCTAGCCCAGCGCCAGGCGCGGCGCGGCGAGCTGCAGGGCGAGTTGGACGCGCTCCCCTCCGGCTACGACGCCGCGGAGCACCGCAAGGCCGAAAAGCGCCTCGCCGAGTTGCGCGAGCTGGAAAAGCGCGCGGCCCGCCTGGAAGAGACGGCCGCCCGCGGGGCTGACTGGGAGCTGGCGCAGTCGCAGGCCCGCGCCCGCGAAGCCGCGGCGTTGGAGCAGGCCGGCGCCGCCACGGCCGAGCGCGATGGCCTGGGGTTCAGCGAAGAAGCGTTCGAGGCGGTGCGCGCCGAGCACAAGCGCCTGGACGAGGGCGTGCGCGCCGCCGACCTGCGCGTGGCCCGGGCCACGGGCGACCTGAACACCGCCGAGCAGGCGCTGCAGACCGCCACCCGCGCCGAGGCGCTGTACCAGCAGCGTGTGAAGGCAGTCGAGGCGCAGGAAGCCGAGCTTCGCTACCACGACGAGCTCGACCTCGCGTACAGCGAGCTGCGCCAGGAATTGAACGACCAGGTGCGCCCGGAATTGTCGGAGATCGCCTCCGCCTTCCTCTCGCAGCTGACCGACGGGCGGTACACGTCGATGGAAATCGACGAGTCGTACAACCTGATGGTGATGGACGAGGGCGAGGAAAAGCCGGTGATCTCCGGCGGCGAAGAAGACATCGCCAACCTGGTGCTGCGCCTTTCGCTCTCGCAGATGATCGCCGAGCGGGCGGGGCACCCGCTGTCGCTGCTGATCCTGGACGAGGTGTTCGGGTCGCTCGACGTGGCGCGCCGCGACAACGTCGTGCAGCTGCTCCACCACCTGGAAGACCGTTTCGAGCAGGTGATCCTGATCACCCACATCGAGGGGATCCGCGAAAGCCTGGACCAGGTGCTGCGCGTGGAATACGACGAGCGCGCGGGCACCTCGGTGCTCCGCGAAGAAAACGTCACCGGCGGCGACGACTTCGAAGCCCCCCTCGCCGCCGACTGACACCGCCCTTCTTTCCGATCCTCATCCGTGACTCTCGTGACTGCAGCGCCCCCCTCGCCCGCCCTCGCCGAGTTCCTGGACCTGGCCGAAGGCGCCACCGTGGTGCCGGTGTGGCGCGAGTTCCTGTTCGACACCGACACGGCGGTTTCCGCCTTCCACAAGCTGGCGCGGCCGCCCTTCGGGTTCCTGCTGGAATCCGTGGTCGGCGGCGAGCGGTGGGCGCGCTACACCCTGCTGGGGAGCGAGCCGCGCTCCGCCTGGCGCCTGCGGGGGCGGCGGGTGGATACCTGGACGCCCGCGGGCGGATGGGTGGACGAAGGTGAAAGCGACGACCCGCTCGGCGACTTCGACCGCCTCCTGACGTCGTTCCGCCCCGCGGAGGTGCCCGGGCTCCCCCGCTTCTGGGGCGGCGCGGTGGGCTACTTCGGCTACGACACCGTGCGGCTGATCGAGCGCCTTCCCGACGCGCCGGCCGAGGGGCTGGACCTGCCGGACGCCGTGTTCATGCTCACGGGGACGACGATCGTCATCGACAACCTTTTCAACCGCGCGCGCGCGGTTGTGGCGGTGCAGGTGGAAGGCTTGTCACGAGCCGAGATGGAGCAGCGCTATCATTCCGCGGCCCTGGAGATCGACGGGCTGATCGCCCGGCTGCGCGAGTCGCCCGGGCCCGCCCCGCTGGCCCTGGGCGACCCCGGCGGCGAGGCGGACCCCGACTTCGAAAGCACCAGCAGCCGCCAGCGGTACGAAGACGGTGTGCGGCGCGTGCAGGAGTACATCCGCGCCGGCGACGCCTTCCAGGTGGTGCTTTCGCAGCGGCTGACGGTGCCGCTCACGGCCGAGCCCTTCGACCTGTACCGCGCCCTGCGCACGCTGAACCCGTCGCCGTACCTGTTCTACCTGGACCTGGACGGAACGCGGTTGATCGGCTCGTCACCCGAGGTGATGGTGCGGCTGGAAGACGGAAAGGTGACGGTGCGCCCCATCGCGGGCACCCGCCGCCGCGGCGCCGACGCCGCCGAGGACGAGCGGCTGGCCGCCAGCCTCCTGGCAGACCCCAAGGAGGTGGCCGAGCACCTGATGTTGCTGGACCTGGGGCGCAACGACGTGGGGCGGGTGGCCCGCTGGGGAACGGTGAAGGTGCCGCAGCGCATGGCCATCGAAAAGTACTCGCACGTGCTGCACATGGTCTCCACCGTCGAAGGCGAGCTGCGCGAGGGGATGTCGGCCATGGACGTGTTCCGCGCGTCCTTTCCCGCGGGCACCGTCTCCGGCGCCCCCAAGGTGAGGGCCATGGAGATCATCGACGAGCTGGAGCCCGCCCGCCGGGGGCCCTACGCCGGCGCCGTGGGCTACTTCGGCTACGGCGGTCGCACGATGGACACCGCCATCGCCATCCGAACCGTGGTGGCCCAGGGGGGCCGGGCGCACGTACAGGCGGGAGCCGGCATCGTGGCCGACTCGCGCCCCGCCGACGAGTACGACGAAACGCTCAACAAGGCCCGCGCGCTGCTACGCGCGGTAAAGATGGTGGGCGGGTGAGAAGGCGAAAAAGGGGACGGAAACGGATGTAGCAGTTGGCCCCGGGGGGAAGCCGTGTCCCTTGACACCCTCGGAGACCCGTCCTATATACAGGCGTATCCACTCCGCAGGACAGCACTTCCAACATCACCATCTACGCGGCGCCGCGGCGGTTTTCGGCAGCTTTCGTCCATTCCGCGCCAGTCCGGCGCTCTTGTTCATTCGGCACCATCACCCGTCCACCCGCACCCGGAGGGCCGACGCGAATTCTCCCGGACGTAAGCAGGGCACCACCCGTCGGGCTGCAGCGGCCTCCTTCTCCCAAGGCGGCAGGCGCGCCCTCGCACCGCGCGGCCCCGTCGCGAACGACGGTGCGAACCATCGGACCCCACCCGGCGCGCCACCCCGGCCGCCGAACCAAACAGGAGGACGAGGAATGAGAAATTTCCGTCGGCTGATCGCGGTAGTGATCGCGGCGGCACTCGCACCGGTTTCGTTGCTGGCCCAGGAGGCCGCGACGGTTACCGGGCGCGTCACGAACGCCCAGGGCCAGCCAGAGGCCGCCGTGCTCGTGCGCATCGAGAGCCTGAACGTCGGTTCCCCCACAGGGCCTGACGGCACCTACAGGGTGGTGATCCCCGGGGCGCGCATCCGCGCCGGGCAGGCGGTACAGATCTCCGCCACGCGCGTGGGCCTTGCCACCCAGACGCGCACCATCACGCTGAACCCGGGCGCCACCCTCACCCAGAACTTCCAGATGGCGACCAGCGCGCTGCAGCTGGATGCGGTGGTGGTGACCGGCGCCGGGCTGCAGACCCGCGTGGAGCGGCTGGGCACGGCGCGCGCCAGCATCGACTCGGCGGTGCTCTCGCGCACCAACGAGACCAACGTGGTCTCGGGCCTCGCGGGCCGCGTGGCCAACGTGGTCACGCACCAGGCGTCCGGCGAAGCCGGTGCCTCGACGGCCATCCGCATCCGCGGCCAGAGCACGCTGAGCGGCACCGGCCAGCCGCTGTTCGTGATCGACGGCGTGCCCATGAACAACTCCACGCGCTCCACCTCGGGCGCGCTGCAGGGCACCGTGGCGCCCAACCGTGCGTCGGACATCAACCCCGACGACATCGAGTCCATCGAGATCCTCAAGGGTCCCGCGGCCACCTCGGTGTACGGCGCGCAGGCCGGCGCCGCCGGCGCCATCCTGATCACCACCAAGCGCGGCCGCGCGGGACGCACCACCTACTCGTTCCGCAGCTCCATTCAGCTGGACGAAGCCGCCTCGACCCTCCCCCTCCAGCAGAGGTACGGGATGGGCACGTCGAGCGTGACCCCGGCATGCGCCCTGAACCCCACCATCACCAATGGAAAGGGCTGCTCGATCAGCAGCGGCTTCCAGTCGTGGGGCGCCCAGCTCGCCGCCGGCACGCCGACGTACGACAACGTCGCCAACCTGTACGAAACCGGCCGCATCTTCGACAACGCCCTGACGATGTCGGGCGGCAACGAGCGCACCACGTTCTACCTGTCGGTGGGCGACGTGCGGCACAACGGCTTCATCTGGGGTGACGCCGACACGTACAACCGCAGCACCGCGCGCCTGAACGCCTCGCACCGCCTTCGCGAAAACCTGACGGTGGGCGGCAACGTCTCGTACGTGCAGACGGGCGGACAATTCGTACAGCGCGGCAACAGCGTGAACGGCCTGATCTTGGGCGCGGTGCGCACGCCGCCGGAGTTCAACAACCGCGTCTACCTGGACCCGGCCACCGGCCAGCACCGCAGCTTCCGGCTTCCCCTGCCGGGCCCCGCCGACGCGCTGACCAACCGCGGCTTCGACAACCCGTTCTTCGCGGCCTTCGAGGGCGAGAACACCGCCGAGGTCGGCCGCGTGTACGGCAACATCAACACCAACTGGCAGGCGCTCGACTGGCTGCGGGTGACCCACAACCTGGGCATCGACTACGCCAGCGACGACCGCATGGAAGCCGTCCCGGTGGGCAGCTCCGGCGCCGCCGTGGCGGGCCAGGTGACCCGCTGGCAGTTCTACGACCGCATCCTCGACCACAACCTGGTCGCCACGGCCGACTACTCGCTCGGACGCCAGATCTCCGGGTCGCTGAGCGCCGGACAGAACCTGAACGAGACGTACTTCCGCCAGGTGTTCGTCACCGGGCAGACGCTGATCGCGCCGCGCCCGTTCAAGCTGGCGAACACGGTTTCGCGCCAGCTGCCCACGGATGCCGACTCCACCAGCCGCATCGAGTCGTACAACCTGACGGGCACGATGGACGTGGCCGACCAGCTGTTCCTGACGGCCGGTGTCACCAACTTCGGTTCCTCCCGCTTCGGCTACAACAGCAAGCGTGCCTGGTACCCGCGTGCCCAGGCCGCGTGGACGTTCACGCGGCCGCTGAACATCCCCGAGAACCTGCTCAGCTTCGGAAAGCTGCGCCTGGCGTACGGCGAGAGCGGGCAGCTTCCCGGCATGTACCAGCTGCAGGACGTATTTTCCGCGAGCCTGATCACCGACTTCAGCCCCGGTGCGCAGCTGCAGCCCACGCTGGGCGGGCTTGGCGGCCTGTACACCTCGGCCACGCAGGGCAACCCCGACATCGGCCCGGAACGGGTGACCGAGACGGAGCTGGGCGTCGACCTGGCCTTCTTCAACGGCCGGACCGACTTCAGCCTGACGCACTACCGGCAGAACGCGTCGGACGTGATCTTCCCCATCCAGCTGGCGCCTTCGACCGGCTTTGGCCAGCGGGTGCTGAACGCCGCCGAGATCCAGAACCGCGGCTGGGAAGCCACGGCCAACTTCCGGGTCATGGAGCGTCGTGACTTCAGCGTGAACGTGGGCGGCCAGTGGGCCCGCAACCGCAACAAGCTGCTGAGCCTGGGCGACACCGCCCGCAAGGAGCTTTCCAGCCCCTTCCTGGGTGGCTCGTTCGGCGGGCGCTCCACCGACGCCGTGGTGGGCCATCCCCTGGGCGTGTTCCAGGGCACCGACTTCGCCCGCTGCGGCCGCGGCCTGGAGATGGTGGGCAGCGAGAACGTCGGGGCGGCCTGCGCGAACCAGCCGGACGGCGCGCTGTACATCAATGCCTCGGGCTTCCCCATCCAGGACCCCACCACCCGGGTGATCGGCGATCCCAACCCGGACTGGACGGGCGGCCTGACCGGCGAGGTGAACTTCCGCGGCGTGCGCCTGAGCGCGTTCGTGGAGCACCGCTCCGGCGGCAGCAACCAGAACATGACCCGTGCCTCGATGTACAGCTATGGCACGCACGGCGACACCGAGCAGCGCGCCACCTGCACCACCGCCGGCGGCGTCACCACCTGCACCGGCAACGAGCAGGTGTTCGGCCAGGGCATCCTGCCGGGCGCCGTGACCGGTCCCGGCGCGGGCAAGGCCGTGCCCATCGGTGAAACCTGGTACACCTCGCTGGGCGGCATCGGCGGTCCCGCGTCGCAGTTCCAGGAAGACGCCACGTACACGCGCCTTCGCGAGGTGACCATCGGCTACACCTTCTCGCAGCCCTGGGTGGCCCAGCGTCTCGGCTTCACCGCCATCGACCTGCGCCTGGCGGGCCGCAACCTGAAGACCTGGACCAAGTACACGGGCTTCGACCCCGAGGTGAACGTCGGCGGCGCCGCCGCGGCGAACCGCGGCATCGACTGGATGGTCAACCCCCTCTCGCGCGCGTGGGTGTTCTCTCTGGGCCTCACCCACTGAACAGGAACGGAGCAACCTGATGAGCAAGAAATTCACGCTCGCGGGCCTCGTAGCCGCCACGCTCGCGGTGTCGGGGTGCAGCGATTTCCTTACCGGCGCGGGGATCGACGAGAACCCCAACCAGCCGGTCACGTCCACCACGCAGCAGCTGTTCGTGGCCGCCCAGGCGCAGGCGTTCGTCCGGCAGGAGGGGCAGATCGCCCGCAGCGCCGCGATGTTCATCCAGCAGCTGTCGGGCACCAACAACCAGCAGAAGGACTACGGCAGCTCGTACCTGAACACCGAGACTGCCTACACCACCATGTTCGCGGGCTTCTACACCGGCGGCGGGCTGGTGGACTGGCGCAAGATCCAGGCGAACTCCCGCGCCGCAGGCGACCAGCAGTTCGAGGGGATCGCCAAGGTGTGGGAGGCGCTGCAGATGGGCACGGCCGCGTCGGTGTGGGGCGACATTCCCTACCGCGAAGCCATCGGCGAGGCGACGGCTCCCAAGCTGGACCCGCAGCAGCAGGTGTACGCCGACATCCAGGCCCTGCTCAGCGAAGCCATCACCCTGCTGGGCGGCACGGGCCCCGGCCCGGCCGCCAACGACCTGGTGTTCGGTGGCAACACCGCCCGGTGGATTCGCGTGGCCTACACGCTCAAGGCCCGCTACCACATGCACACGGCCGAGCGCCTTGGCACGCCGGCGTACCAGGCCGCGCTGGCGGCCGCGCAGAACGGCATCAACGAGGAATACCCCCGTAATCCGGCGACCGGCATGGCTACGCCTGACGGCGTGGCGCTTGCGACAAACCAGCAGGCACTGGGTAACCTGCGGACGTTCCACGGCACCACCGAGCAGGAAGGCAACCTCTGGGGCCAGTTCATCGTGGCGCGGTCGGACCTGGCGGCGGGGCAGGCGCTCGCCACCCTCCTCAACCGCCGCACCGGCGACCCGCGCAAGGCGGGGTACTTCACGCTGATCGCCGACTCGATCATCGGGGCGAACCGCTTCGGTGCCGCGAGCACCACCCCCTCGATCGTGGCGCCGGCGCGCCGGCCCTACAACTTCCGCCAGCCCATCGTCACCTGGGAAGAGAACCAGCTGATCCTGGCCGAGGCCAAGCTGGCGCTGGGCGATCCGACGGCGATCACCCACGTGAACGCCGTCCGCACGTCCGTCGGGCTTCCCGCCCTGGCCGGGCCCGCGACGCTGCCGATGATCATGGAGGAGAAGTACATCGCGCTGTTCCAGAACATCGAGGTCTGGAACGACTACAAGCGCACCTGCTACCCCGCGATCCTTCCCGCCGGCGCGCCGGTGGCCAAGGAAGTCCCCGGACGGCTTCCGTACGGGCAGTCCGAGCGGCAGAGCAACCCGAACATTCCGCTTCCCAATTTGCAGCCGCTGCGGAACTGGAACGATCCGAACCCGTGCACGAGCTGAGCACGCGGTAAAAGAACGTCAGCGAACGGCCCGGGCATTGCTGCCCGGGCCGTTCCCCGTACTCTGGAGATGCGTATGAACCAGCTCGTACCTTTCGGGCGCCCGCGGGGCCCGCTCTTCCGCGTGGCGGCGCTGTGCTCCGCGATGCTCCTTCTGCTGCCGCAAGCCGGGTGCTACAACATCCATCCGGTGGCCACCCCCGAGGCCTCGGTGGGCGCCCGCGTGGTAGCCACGCTCACCGACGCCGGATCGGTGGGCATCGCCAGCCAGGTGGGCCCGCGCATCGTGGAGGTGGAAGGCGTGATCCAGCAGATGACGGCGGACACGCTGCAGCTGGGCGTGGTGCGCACCATCGACCGCAGCGACATCGAGTCGCTGTGGAACGGAGAAGTGGTTCGCATCCCCGTGTCGGGAATCGGCTCGCTCCGGGAGCGCCAGCTCAGCACCCGCAAGAGCGTGCTGGCGGCGGCGCTCATCGTGGTGGGCGCGTTGCTGCTGGCCACGGCGGCCAGCGGGGTGGGCGTGTTCGACGGCGGCGGCGGCGGCACCACCACGCCGCCGCAGTGAGGCGCGGTTCGCCGATGATCGAGAACGGGCCACCCGCGGTACGGGGTGGCCCGTTTCGTCGTACGTTTTCGGCGCATCCAGGCGGGTGGGGGCTGGTCCGGTCCTTGCTTCCCCGGCGGGCATGGCCCAGCCCGAATTTCCCAACGAAAGGCGCCGCGGCGACCGGCGCCAGCGCCCCGGCGGCGGCATGAAGCCGCCGCGTTTTTCCATGTGGCCCCTGCTCGCGCTGTTCGGGGTGCTCATCCTGGCGAACGTCCTGGGCCCCACCCGGCCCACCAAGATCCCCTACAGCGACCTCAAGAACCGCATTTCCGCCCGCCAGGCGGAAAAGGTGAGGATCGGCGCCACCACCATCGAGGCCATCGCCACCGACTCCATCCGCAAGGCGGGCGGGCCGGAGCGCTGGCGCGCCGACAAGGTCGAGGACGACCAGCTGGTGCCCCTGCTGGAGGCTCGCAACGTCCCGTACGAGGGGATGGCCGAGGCGCGCTGGGGAATGGTGATCTGGGGGCTGCTCCCCCTGCTGCTGCTGGTGGGGCTGTGGGTGTTCATGTTCCGGCGGATGAACCCCACGCAGGGCGTGCTGACGGTGGGAAAGAGCAAGGCCCGCATCGTGGGCGAAGAAGGGACCGGGGTCAGCTTCGACGACGTGGCGGGGGTGGACGAGGCCAAGGTGGAGCTCCAGGAAATCGTGGAGTTCCTGAAGACGCCCGACAAGTTCGCCCGGCTGGGGGCCAAGATTCCCAAGGGCGTGCTGCTGGTGGGCCCCCCGGGCACGGGCAAGACGCTGCTGGCGCGCGCGGTGGCCGGCGAGGCGGGGGTCACCTTCTTTTCCATCTCCGGCGCCGAGTTCGTGGAGATGTTCGTGGGGGTGGGGGCCGCGCGGGTGCGCGACCTCTTTGCCCAGGCCAAGAGCCAGGCGCCGTGCATCATCTTCATCGACGAGCTCGACGCGCTGGGCAAGGCGCGCTCGCCGGGGAACATGCTGGGCGGCAACGACGAGCGCGAGCAGACGCTCAACCAGCTGCTGGTGGAGATGGACGGGTTCGATCCGCGGCTGGGCGTGATCATCATGGGCGCCACCAACCGCCCGGAAATCCTGGACCCCGCGCTGCTGCGCCCCGGCCGCTTCGACCGGCAGGTGCTGGTGGACCGCCCCGACGTCGGCGGGCGCCTGGCCATCCTGAAGATTCACGCGCAGGGCATCACCCTGGGGCCGGACCTGGACCTGGAGCGCATCGCGCGCCGCACGCCGGGGTTCGTGGGCGCCGACCTGGCCAACCTGCTGAACGAGGCGGCGCTGCTGGCCGCGCGGCGCGACAAGGCCAGTGTGGGCATGCAGGAGGTGGACGAGGCGGTAGACCGCATCGTGGCCGGGCTGGAAAAGCGGAACCGGCTGATCAACGACAAGGAGCGCACCATCGTGGCCTACCACGAGGCCGGCCACGCCATCGTGGCCGAGCGCGTGCCCACGGCTGACCCGGTGCACAAGATCAGCATCATCCCGCGGGGGGTGGCGGCGCTGGGCTACACGCAGCAGCTGCCGACGGAAGACCGCTACCTGCTGCAGAAGCAGGAGCTGATGGACCGCATCGCCGTGCTGCTGGGCGGGCGCGTGGCCGAGGAGATCGTCTTCAACGAGATATCCACCGGCGCGGGGAACGACCTGGAGCGGGTGACGGAGCTGGCGCGCAGCATGGTGACCGAGTACGGCATGTCGCGCGAGCTGGGGCCGGTGAACCTGGCGGGCCCGCGGCGCACCCAGTTCCTTCAGCAGGACGGGGGGATGCCGGCGCAGCGCAACTACTCGGAAGAAACGGCGCGCGAGATCGACGGCGAGATCCGCGGGCTGATCGAGGGAACCTACGAGCGGGTAAGGCGCATCCTGACGGCCGACCGCGACGTGCTGGAGGTGCTGGCGCGGCGGCTGCTGGAAAAGGAAGTGGTGGACGAGGCGGAGCTGCGCGAGATCATGGGCCTGCCGCCCCGCAGCCACGACCCGCCCCCCGAGCGCGTGGTAGAAACGCCGCCGGTGAACGGGGCCGGCGGGGGAATCCAGGCGGCGGCCAGCTCGGCCACCCGCGACGACACCGTGGCCAAGCCGCCCTCGCGGGGCGGACGAGGCTCCAGCCGCAGACGAGGGAGGCAGCCGTGAAGGACCCGCGCTACGAAGACAAGAGCCCGCACGACGTGGGCGAGCAGGACCAGCCCGAGCCCGAGCGGCCGGTGACGCCCACCGAGCGGCGGCAGGACGGGCCCGAGGACAAGCCCTCGCAGGCCGAGGGCGAGCGGTAGGGGAAGGGGTTTCACGCGGAGACGCGGAGGAGCGGATGAGCCGCGGAGGGGGCACCTGCCCCTCCGCGGCTCTCTTTTTTCTCCGCGCCTCCGCGTGGGACCCGTCCGCGCTGGAGACGATCGCCTCAGGACTCGTCCTCGTCTTCGTCGACGAAAGGTCCCAGGAAGACGATGACGGGCTTGCCGAGGGAGCGCGCGGCCTGCTCCAGGCGCTCGGGGGTAAGGCCCTCCACGTCCGTCAGGGGGACCGTGGGCAGCCCCAGCAGCGTTTGGCGGGCCAGCACCCGGGCGCGGGCCTCGGGCGATTCCAGGGCCAGCAGCCGCTCGCCCCGGTACCGCCGCCGCCGCTGCGCGAAGAGGCCGTCGCTCAGGGGCTCGTCGGCGTACCGCGAAAGGGCCTGCCCCAGGCGCTCGGCCCACTGCTCCACCTCGCCGGGCGGCACCACCATCTCCAGGCGCAGCTCGCCCCCGGCGGCGTGCCGCACCACCTCGGCGCGCGAGTCGTACACCTGCGGGCGCTGCACGCCGAACGACACCTGCTCCAGCGCCAGCCGCGAAAGCATCCGCAGCGCCTCGTCGTCGGCGTCGGGGCCGAACGGGTAGACGGCGGCCACCCAGGCCGTGATGGCCTCGTACGTCTGGCGCACCGGCTCGTCGGCGGGACGCGGCGTCTCCACCGTTGCGGCGCGCAGGGGGCCGGGCTCCATGAAGGCCGAGAGCGCCTGGCCCGCGTCGCTTTCCACCGGGCCCACGATGGCGATCACCGCGCGGTCTGCCGTGAAGCTGCCGCGGAGAAAGGCGTCCACCTCCGCCACGGTGATGCGCCCCGCGCTGCGGGCCGTTCCCGCGGCCGGCCGCGACCACGGGTGGTCCTCGCCGTACACCGCCGCGTCCACCCCCCGCGCCAGCGCGTCCGACGGGCTGCGCTCGCGGGCCTGCAGCTCGGCTACGGCTACGGCGCGCTGGCGTACCGTGGCGACGCTGTCCACCGGGTCGCGGAAGAGGGCGACGAGGAGCGTCCGGGTGGCCTCCTGCCAGTTGTCGGGCGCGGCGATCACGGTGAACGACACCGCGTCCCGGTGCTGCTCCACTTCAAGATGCGCGGCCAGCGAGTCCAGCACCGGGAGGATGGGCGCGGTGACGCTGCGGGCCGTCAGGTAGGTGATGCCTTCCTTGCCCTCGGCCTCGTCCGCCGGACCGACGGCGATGAGCACCTCCGTGGCGACGACGGGCGTTCCCGGCTCGGGGCGGACGAGCACGCGCTCCTGCGCCGCGGCGGGACGCGCCAGCAGGGCGGCGGCGAGGACGGCGAGCAGATGGCGGGCGCGGATCAATTCGCCTCCAGCTTCTGGGGCGGCACCTCTATGATGGCGGGCTCCGTTTCCCTCAGCGCGGCCAGGACCGCGCGCACGTCGTCCGGGGTCACCCGGTCCACCGCCGCGAAGAAGCGCTGTGACGCCTCGGAATCCAGCCCGCGGTCGCCGAACGCGCCCAGCACCTCGGCCATGCGCTCCGGTGTCCGCGCGTAGAACAGCATCTCGCGGCGCACGCTCGCGGCGGCGTCGCGCACCTGCGCCTCGTCCAGTGCCGTGGCGACGGCGGCCAACGCCCCCTCCACCGTCCGCCGCGCCGTGGGCATCAGCGTGTCGGGGGTGGCGACGACGAGGGCGACGGCCTGGCCGTGGTGGGTCCACCAGTGCTCCACCTCCACCGCCGAGCGGCTCATCCGCCGCCGCAGCTGGTTGCGCAGCAGCCGCGCGGTGACGGTCACCGCGGCCGGGTCCAGCGGGGACGCGTTCCACCCCCGGGCCACCCACCCGCGCGTGGCCTGCGGCGCCGCGCCGGCCAGCGGCCCAACGGTGTCGGCAAGGGACTCCAGGCGCACGGAGCCCGCCGCGGGAAGGTCGCGGAAGGCGCGGCGCACGTCATCCATCCTCACGTCGCCCACGGCCACGATGGAGATGCGCTCGGGGCTGTACATGGCGCCCCACACGTCCGCCAGCCGCGCCGTCGCCAGGCGCTCGGCCGCGGCGTCGGTGCCGGCGGCGGAAAGGTCACCCGGGAACAGGACGCCGCGAAGGGCCGTGCGCACGAAGGCGCCGGCGATCTCGCGCTCCGCCCCGCGCTCCTGTCCCAAGGCGGCGAGGGCACGAAGGGTTTCTCCCGTCCCCGCAGCGGGGGCGCGCAGCGTCAGGCGCAGGGTTTCGGAAAGGTACTCCAACTCCACGGCGGGGCCCACGACAGTGTAGACCACTGCGTCGGAGGTGCGCACGGCCTGCACGCGCCCGCCCACGCGGGCCATCCGCTCCTCCAGCTGCGGAAGGAGCAGGTGCTGCAACAGGTGCCCGGCCCCGGCGTACCCGGGCGGGTCGTCCGCCAGCAGCGACAGGCGCAGGGCCACGATGGGCAGCGCGGGCTGGTAGTGCACCACCACCGCCGGCTGGGCGGCGGCGGGGCGGGGCACCGAGTCGGACGCGGCCAGCCCCAGGGCGATCAGCAAGCTCAACATGCTGCGTCAGATACGAAAAAGGAGCGCCCCCGGCAAGGGGGCGCTCCTCGGATCGACCGTCGGACGGCGGACCGGCTCAGGGCAGCGCGTCGCCGATCACGAAGTTCATCGGGTCTACCTGGTTGCCGTTGACCTCGACCTCGTAGTGAAGGTGAGGCCCGCTGGTGAGCCCGGTGTTGCCCACGTCGGCGATGCGGTCGCCGCGGTCCACCATCTGCCCCGTGCGCACGCGAAGCCGCGAGGCGTGGGCATAGCGGGTGACGTAGCCGTAGCCGTGGTCGATCTCCACCATGTTGCCGTAGCCGTTGCTGCGATTGCCCGCGAATACCACGCGGCCCCGCGCCGGCGCCAGGATGGGCTCTCCGATGCGCGCGGCGATGTCGATGCCCTTGTGGGGGCGCGAGATGCGCAGCACGGGATGGTAGCGGCTGCCGCTGAAGAGCGACGACAGGTGGCCGTCCGTAGGCAGGATGGTGGGCGTGGAGGCCATGCGCTGCTGGTTGCGCCGGATCTGCGTGACCGCCTGGTCCATGCTGCCGCGCAGCAGGGACGCGCGGCGCATCAGCGCGTCCAGGTCTTCGGAGGTCGCCTCGACCTTACGGCCCACGCCGGGGTTCAGCTTGGCCAGCGCGCGGGCGCCCATGCTTCCCGTTCCCGGACCGCCCACGCCCGCCTTGCGCACGTCGGCGTTCACCTCGGGAAGGCCGGCGATCACCCGTACCTGCTCGTCCTTCTTGGCCAGCGCCGCAATGGAGCGGTCCAGCGCCTCCATCTGCTTTCGCATCTCGTCGACCTCGGCGGCCAGCAGCTGGTTCTCGCGCTTGAGCCCGGCGCTCTGCGAGTGGTGCGACTGCTTGACGGCGAAGGAGATGACGAAGGTGCCCAGGAGCAGGGCGAAGATGGCGGCGCCGCTCAGGGCGTTGCGGATGCTTCGTGCCGACACCTGGAACGAGCGGACTCGTTCGTTGTCGTGGGGCACGAGCATCAGTGTCCAGCGGGACTGGGGCATGCGGCTGCGATATGCTGGTGACGGAACGGCGCGGGGAGATGGCACCCGCGCTCCGGATCAGGATCTGGCCAGAATGATGGCGAAGGCAGCCAAGTTAGGCCGGGGGGACGGGGGTGTCAAGCAAACGCTGCCGGACCCCTCACAACGTGAGTAGATGCTTCGGGTTACGCCAGGTGGATGGGCATCAAACGTTCCGGTTTGGACGAGTTTCGCAACTTATTGCGGGACAACCGGTTGGGTCACAAACGAAAGACGGGGCGCGACGAGCATCCGCCGCAGATTGCCCGCTTCGTTGCAGAATCTGCTCCTGTGGCAGTGTGCAGTCCGCGGCTACGATGCGGCCGCGGGCGAAGGCTCGGGTGCCGCCGCGCCGGAGAGGAGACGGTCCACGTGGCCCAGGAGGTCCTGCGGCGCGATGGGCTTCTGCAGGAACACGTCGCCACCCGCGCGGTGCGCGCGCACCATGTCGTGCGCGAAGATGTGCACCGTGCAGACGATCAGCGGCGTGTCCTGCGTCGCGGGATGGTCCGTCAGCTCGCTCAGCACCTCGAAGCCGGGCGCATCGGGAAGGCCCAGGTCCACGACGACGATGTCGGGGCGGTGCGCAACGGCCATGTCCACGCCTTCGGACGCGCTCTTGGCCGACAGCACCTGGTACCCGCCGTGGCGGAGAATGGTGGTGAAGATGTCGATGCTGGCTTCGTCGTCCTCGACGAGAAGCACGGTCTTGCCTGCCACTGTGTCCTGACGCGGCGAAGTGGATGGATTCTCGGACTTAGACCCTGCGGCCCAAGGAAAGGTCCGGCATCACGCGACTCGGGTGCGTGCCCCTGTCCGGCGCCGGCCCTAGATCCGCTTCTCAGCGGCGATCCAGTTCGGCCAGCAGCTCCAGCCCTTGGGGCCAGGGACCGAACCCCGCGCCGGTGTTGATGTGCCCCGCAGCCCCCAGGTTTACCAGCCGCGCGCCCCAGCATCGGGCGAAGTGCGCCGCGCGCTCGGGGCCCAGGTATGGATCGTCGCTGCTGGCCACCACGATGGCGGGGAAGGGGAGCACCGCGAGCGGCACCGGGGCGAAGTTGCGGATGGGCTCCGGCGCATCCGCCCGCTCCACGTCCGCGGGGGCCACCAGCAGCGCACCCGCGATGGGGCGATCGTGGGCCGCGGCCCAGTGCGCGACGGCGATGCAGCCCAGGCTGTGCGCCACCAGGACCGGCGGTTCCGATTCCGCCCGGATGGCGGCGTCGAGCGTCCGCACCCACTGGGCACGATCGGGATGGTCCCAGTCGCGCTGCTGCACCCGCCGGAAGCCGGGATGATCCCGCTCCCACAGGCTCTGCCAGTGCTCCGGGCCGGAGTTGGTCCACCCGGGGATCACCAGCCGGCCCATCAGGCCCGGCGTCCGCGGTGAATGGTGAAGTCGAAAAGGTCGGGGCGATGATAGTGGCCGGCCACGTCCAGCGTCATCGATTCCTCGCGCACGCGGGCCAGGTCCAGCTCGGCGTACAGCGTCACCGACTGCTCGTACACCGGCTCGCGGATGTACGTCCCGTCCGGGCCGATGATGGCGCTTCCGCCCCGCAGCAGCCAGGCATCGGGCGAGGCCACGCGGTCCGGGTGCGGCTCCAACTCCGGCGGAAGCGCGGTCGCCCGCATCAGCGCGCCGGCGGCGAGCACGTAGCAGCGACCCTCGAACGCGTACTGGCGGCTGGCGATCTGGTGAGACTCGATCACGGTGGGCCAGACCGCCACGTGGATGTCCTCGCCCGCCTGGTGCAGCGCCTGCCGGGCGAGCGGCATCCAGTGCTCCCAGCACACCAGCCCGCCCACGCGCCCCACCTCGGTCTCGGCGGGAGTGAGCCCGTCGGCGTCGCCCGTGCCCCACACCATGCGCTCGGTGTAGGTGGGCACGAGCTTGCGATGGTGGTTCAGCAGCGCGCCGTCGGGCCCGTACGTCAGCAGGGAGTTGAAGAGCGTGCCGCGCCCGGGCCCCTGCTCCACCCGCTCGCTGACGCCGATGACCAGCGTGACCCGGGCGTCGCGCGCGATCTCGCCCAGTGCCCTCCCGCTCTCGCCCGCGACGACGACGCTGTTTTCCGCCATCCGCCGGAACGCCTGCTTCACCGGCGGATGGTTCCACAGCGCGGCGTCGCGGCACACGTCCAGCCACGCGGGATAGCCAGGAATCCACGTCTCCGGAAAGACGACCAGCCGCGCGCCCGACGCGGCGGCCTCAATCGCCAGCTCACGAGTGTTAACGAGCCCCCCCTGCAGAGTGGGCTCGACCTCCGCCTGGACGACAGCGACGGGAACGTGGGTCACCGGCTTACGCCGCGGATGCCGCGACTTCGGGGCGGGGGAACAGGATGCCGCCGGACTGCACCCTCCAGCCGGACACGTCCAGCGTCGCCAGCTCGTCCAGCGACGGAAGCGCATCACGCCCGGAGCCCAGGCGCTCCCACAGCTCCGCGGACTTCGACGGCATGAAGGGCGAGAGCATGGTGGCGGCGGCCGCCAGGTAGCGCACCATGGCCGCGAGGGTCAGGTCCAGCTCGTCGGCGCGCGACGGGTCCTTGGCGACGGACCAGGGCTGGCGCTCGGCGACGACGGCGTTGGCGTGGCGCACGACCTCGAACGCGGCGGCGGCACCCTCGTGAAGGAGGTTGGCATCCATCGCCGCCCGGTACCGCGCGACCGCGTCGGCGATCACCGGATCCGCCTCCAGCGGCGACGCGGGGACGGCGCCCTGGCGGTACTTGCCGATCATCGACGTGCTGCGGCTGGCCAGGTTGCCCAGCCCGTTCGCCAGCTCCGACGTGTACCGCTCGGCGAAGCGCTCCCAACTGAACCCGCCGTCGTTGTCCCACGGCACCTCGCGCAGCAGGTAGTAGCGGAACGCGTCGGGGCCGAAACGGTCGATGGCCTCGTCCAGGTCCAGCGTCACGCCGGACGACTTGCTGAACCGCTCGCCGCCCAGCGTGACGAAGCCGTGCCCCCACACCCGCTCGGGAAGGGGAAGCCCGGCGGACTGCAGCATGGCCGGCCAGATGATGGCGTGAAGCCGCGTGATGTCCTTGCCCACCACGTGAAGCTGCGCCGGCCACCACTCCCGCCACGCCTCGTCGTCCGGATAACCCGTGTCGGTGAGGTAGTTGGGCAGCGCGTCGAACCACACCCACGTCCCCTGCGTCTCGCCATCCGACGTCGCCTTGGGAAAGGGGATGGCCCACGAAAGGCGGGCACGGGTGATGGAGATGTCTTCCAGCCCCGAGTCCAGCAGCGCCAGCAGCTCGTTGCGGCGCGACTCGGGAAGGATGAAGCCGGGGTTTGCCTCGAAGTGCGCGCGCAGGAAGTCCTGGTAGCGGCTGAGCCGGAAGAACCAGTTGCGCTCCTCCGTCCACTGCAGGTCGCGCGTGGGATGGAGCACGCACCGCCCGTCGGCGATCTCGTTCTCGCGCTTGAAGAGCTCGCAGCCGACGCAATACCACCCCTCGTACGTCTTCTCGTAGAAATCGTCGGGGTTGCGCTCCAGCGCCTGCTCGATGAACGCCTTTACGCCGCGCCGGTGGTGCGCGTCGGTGGTGCGCACCCAGCGGGTGTTGCTGACGTTCAGCCTGCTCCACAGCGCGCGGAAGCGGCCCGCGAGCTCGTCCACCAGGGCCTGGGGCTCCACGCCCCGTGCGGCGGCCGTCTGCGCCACCTTCTGCCCGTGCTCATCCATCCCCATAGAAAAGCGGACGTCGTCGCCGATCAGCCGGTGGTACCGGGCGATGGCGTCGGCGCCGATCTTTTCGAACGCGTGCCCCAGGTGGGGGTCGCCGTTCGCGTAGTCGATGGCGGTGGTGATGTAGAACCGGCTCACTCGGGCTTTTGCTCCGTCTGGCGGCGCGGGCGGCGCGGGGGCCGCTGCGGCTGCGCCGGGTTGGGAAGAACGGGGTGCGACGGCTTCTCCATCCGCGCGGGCCCCGCGGGCGTGGCCGCCGTCTCTTCCTTCAGCTGGTCGAGATCGATGGTGCGGCGCTGGCGCTGCTCGTCCTGCAGTGTCACCGTGCTCCGCCAGATGTCGATGGCGATCACCCGCTCGGCGCCCACCGTGGTGCGGATGGTCTTTCCCTCCCGCGGAAAGCGCTTGCGGGCCTGCAGATACGCGTCGTGCTCGTACGTCAGGCAGCACATCAGCCGGCCGCAGGTGCCGGAGATCTGCTGCGGATTAAGCGACAGGCTCTGGTCCTTGGCCAGCTGCAGCGAGATGGGCTTGATCTCGCGAAGCCAGGTGGCGCAGCAGAGCTGCCGGCCGCAGCGCCCCACGCCGCCCAGCTGCGCCGCCTCGTCCCGCACGCCGATCTGCTTGAGCTCGATGCGGCTGCGGAAGGTGCGCGCCAGGTCGCGGACGAGCTGGCGGAAGTCTACCCGCCGCTCGGCCGTGAAGTAGATGGTCAGCTTGTTCCGGTCCCACTGCCACTCGGCGTCGCTGACCTTCATGTGAAGCCCGTGCTCCTGCACGCGCTGCCGCGTTTCGCGGCGCACGCGCTCCTCGTCGGCGCGAAGGGCGTACAGCTGGCGCACCTCTTCGTCGTCGGCGTGGCGCAGGATGACGGATACCGGCGAGTCGCCGCACTTCTTCTGCGCGACCCCGCCCAGCGACCGTACGCGGCCCACGTCGTGGCCGCGCTCCACCTCTACCAGAACCCAGTCGTTTACCCGCACTCCAGGATCGGTGCAGGTGAAAAAGCCCTTTCGCATGCCCTTGAACCCGACCTCCACGAGGAAGGCCTGGTCCTGGGGCGACGCAACGGGCTGGAACACGGGGAGTTCCAGGCCCATGGTACCTCCACTTCTATCGCGCGCGCCGCGCGTCCACACGGGGGACGCCGGCGGGCATGGTTGGGAACGTTGGGTGGGTAGGGCTCAGCCGGCGTGGCGCCAGCGTCCCATCCCCATGTACTTCTGCCACCGGGTCCGCCGCAGCTCGTCGGCGGAAAGGGCGCGCAGCTCGTTCAGGTTCCTCACCAGGGCCTCCTTGAACGCCGCCGCCGCGTCTTCCCAGTTTCCGTGCGCCCCGCCAGCCGGCTCGGGGATCACTTCGTCGATCACCCCCAGCCGCTTCAGGTCGACGGCCGTGATCTTCATGGCCTCGGCCGCCTTGTCGCGGGCCGAGGCGTTCTTCCACAGGATGGCGGCGCACCCCTCGGGGCTGATCACCGAGTAGATGCTGTTTTCCAGCATCAGCACGCGGTCGGCGACGGCGATGGCCAGCGCGCCCCCCGAGCCGCCCTCGCCGATGACCGTGGCGATGCTGGGAATCTTGAGCGCCGCCATCTCGCGAAGGTTGCGGGCGATGGCCTCGCCCTGCCCGCGCTGCTCGGCGCCCAACCCCGGGTAGGCGCCCATGGTGTCGATCAGCGTGATCAGCGGGCGGTTGAACTTCTCAGCCAATTTCATCAACCGCAACGCTTTGCGGTAGCCCTCCGGGTGCGGCATGCCAAAGTTGCGCAGCACGTTCTCCTTCATGTCGCGCCCCTTCTGCTGCCCCAGCACCATCACCGTCTCGCCGTCCAAGCGCGCCCAGCCGCCCACGATGCTGGCGTCGTCGCGGTACTGCCGGTCGCCGTGCAGCTCCACGAAGTCGGTGAACACCAGCTCCAGGTAGTCCAGCGTGTAGGGCCGGCGCGGGTGCCGGGCCACCCCCACGCGCTCGATGGGCGACAGGTTGGCGAACGTGTCGGCTTTCAGGCCGTTGAGCTTGCGCTCCAGGGCGGCCAGCTCGGTGGTTACGTCTACGCCGCGCTCGTCGGCCAGCGTGCGGAGCGATCCGATCTGCTCCTCCACGTCGGCGATGGCGCGCTCGAAGTCCAGGTGGGCTACTGCCACGTCGCGAGTCCTTGTTGGGTCGATCGTGCGGGAAGGTTCCCCCTCCCCCGGCCCCTCTTCGCACAAGCTACGTGCGGAGAGGGGGGAACTTCGGTTTTGTCCGGGCTGCCGATGCATGCCGCGGCGGGCCCCTCCCCCGGCCCCTCCCCCGGCAAACTGCGCCGGGAGAGGGGAGAACTTCAGACCGGATGGGGCTGGTTGCCGATCACTCGGCGGGAGCCCCCTCCCCCCGGCCCTCGTCCCCCGCTACGCAGGGGAGGGGGAGAACTGCATCGGCGCCCGGGCGCGCTCCGTCCTCGAACTCACACTGAAACAAGCCAGTCCACGAAGGTGGACTTCGTGTGGTCGTTGCAGCGAATTCATTCGCCCGTGCGGGAAGTGCGCCTCTACTCCCCGCCGCTGCTGTTGATGCTGAACCCGCCGCCTCCACCCCCGCCGCGGCGGGGGAAGCGCTCCTCGCGCTGGATGGCGACCACGGCCGCTGCGTCGCGGTGAAGGCGCACGCGGTCGTCGCCCAGGGCCTCGCGAAGCTCCATCAGCAACTCGTCGCGCGGGGCCACGCGAACCGACCGCGACCGCAGCCGCGGCGTCTCGCCTTCGCCCCCGCCGTTCTTCCAGACGACGAACAGCGCGCCGGCGCCGGCATGCTTCGCCAGGATGTCCCTGGTCGCCGCGACGGCGCCGGGGTCCATGCCGGCGGACGCCAGCTCGATCTGCACGCCCACGTCGCCGCTTTCCCGAATGTCGCCCAAGGCCACGGCGCTGTCCAGGAAAAGCGGCGGGTCCTCCTCGTCGCGCTCACGGTTGCTCACCGCGCCGCGAATGACGACCGGGGCGTCCTGCTTGAGGACTTCCTTGTATTTAGCCCACGAGTCGCCGAACGCAAGCACCGTGGCCGTTCCGTGGAAGTCTTCGACGGTGATGCGGCCCCACTCCGAGCCATCCTTCTTGCTGATCTGCCGCGCCGCCTCGGTGACCACGCAGGCCAGCTCCACCTTGCAGTCCTTCTGGTTCTTGAGCATCGACGTGTTGCTGCGCACCTCGAAGAGCGCCACGTCCTCTCGATAGCGGTTCAGCGGGTGGCCGCTGATGAAGAAGCCCAGGATCTCCTTTTCGCGCGCCAGCCGCTCGGTCTCGGTCCACTTGTCCACCTTGGGGAGCGGCGGGGCCTGCACCAGCGTGGCGGCGGCGGTGTCGCCCCCGCCCAGCAGCATGTCGAAGAAGCTGTCCTGCGCGCTCTCGCGCTCCTTCTGGATCATCTGCGCGTTGGCGAACGCCGAGTCCAGCCCGGCCAGCAGCTGGTTGCGCCCGCCGTCCTCGTCGAAGCCGTCGAGCGCGCCCGCGCAGATCAGCGCCTCGAGCACGCGCTTGTTGCACAGGCGCAAATCGATGCGGCTCAGCAGGTCGAACATGGAGGTGAACGGCCCCTCCGTCACCCGCGCGGCGATGATGGACCGTACCGCGCCCTCGCCCACGCCGCGGATGGCGCCCAGGCCGAAGCGGATCTTGCCCACGCCCTCGCCCACCACGGTGAACTTCCAGTTGCTCTCGTTCACGTGGGGCGGCAGCACCTCGATTCCCTCGCGCCCCACGCGCGGGATGAAGCGGCCCATCTCGCGGCACTGCGCGATGTACGACACCACGTCGTCGATCTTGTCGACCACGGACGACATCAGCGCGGCCATGAACTCGGCCGGGTAGTGAACCTTCAGCCATCCCGTCTGGTACGCGACCAGCGAGTACGCGGCGGAGTGGCTGTTGTGGACGATGATGTCGTTCGCCACGAAGTTGTGCGTGCCCGGCACCTCCAGGTCGTACGTCTGCTTGTGGGCGACGTACTCGATGGACACCACGCGGTCCCACAGCACGTCGCTGTCGGCGTACGCCCGCAGCTGCACGTCGGCGAAGTGGTCGGCCAGCTGGCCGATGGTCCTGCGCGTGAACCCGATCTTGTTCGGGTTGGTACCCACGGGATAGAAGTCGCGCGACGAAACGTCGGCGGCGCTCTCCACCTGGGCCCAGGTCTGCCCCGACTGCTCCTTTGCGGCGCGCACCAGGCCACGGACTGCGACGGGCACCAGGTCCTTGGAGGGTCCGGTCGCCGGTTCCGCCAGGACCAGCTGCTCCACGGCGTGCCTGCGCTCGGCGCTGAGGAAGCTCGCCGCCACGGTCACCGAAAAGCGGCGAAGGTTCTCGTTACCGGTGACGAACACCTGCCAGCCGGCCTTCCACCCGCCGCGATACGGGAACCTCACCTCCCGTACCCTGCCCAGGATCCCCAGGCGAAGGAGCAGGTGCTGAACCTGGCGGGCCAGCCGCGCGGACGAAGTGGCGTAGTAGACGTTGCGGTCGCCCACGTTGATGTGGCCGTCGCCCGCCCACATGCGGCTCAGGAGAAGGGCGATCTGCCGCTTCCTTAGCGTGAACGCTTCCGCGGGCACTTCCTTTTGCGTGGCCGTCTTGCCCAGCATCCCCAGCCGCCGGGCCCAGGCGAAGATCTCTGGCTCCTGCCCGCGGTCCTCGCGCGCCGCGTAGACGTGCGTGGTGCCGTCCTTCTCGCCGAAGGTGCAGCGAACATTCCCGAACGCCTCCGCGGCCGCCACGTAGTCCGCGATCTCGTCCGGGTCCTGGTTGTAGTAGTACACCGAGTGCGGGTGGCACAGGTTGCCCTCGGCCAGCAGGTGCCCCAGTGCGATCACCTCGTGCTCCGGCCACGAGGCGGAACCTTCCACGGGGAGCGAGCGCGGCACCGCGATGTGCTCACCGGCATCCAGCGCGCCGAGGGCCTTCCACCCGCCGATGGTGAAGAACGGGTGGTTGTCCGTCGCCTCGATCTCCCGGCCGGACTCCGTACGCAGGCGGTACACGGGCTTGATCCCGTTGTCGACCACGTCCGCCACGGCGCCGTGGCCCAGCTTCAGCACGTCGGTGTGGCAGGTGGCCACGGTGCCCAGGGTGGCCCGGCCGTGGTACAGGTCGTCGATGCGCACCAGGCGTCCGGTGGAGGAATCCAGCAGCTCCGTGTCGCCGGGCAGGCACTTGTTGAATCCGTACCGTCCGAACGCCTCGATCTGGTCCGACAAGTCCTGGATCTGCTGGCGGGGGTGGCCCTTCTCCACCGCCTTTTCCACGAACTTGCCCAGTTCCTTGGCGATCAGCTCCGCGTCCTTCTTGCCGACCGCCTTCCGCAGCACGTCGGCCTCGGCGAGCGTAAAGCCGGAGAGGATCTGCGCGATGCGCATCACCTGCTCCTGGTACACGATCACGCCGTAGGTGGGCTGCAGCACGTCCGCCAGCTCGGGGAAGGGGTACTTCACCGGCTCCTGCCCCAGCTTGCGGCGGATGTACACGGTGTCCATCCCCATGTCCAGCGGGCCGGGGCGCAGCAGGGCGTTCGCGGCGACGAGGTCGTCGAAGCGGTCGGCCTTCATCTGGCGGAGCTTTTCCGTCGCCAGCGCCGATTCGAACTGGAACACGCCCGCGGTGCCGCCGCGCGCCAGCATGGCGTACACCTCAGCGTCGTCCAGCGGAATGTCCTCCGCGCGCGCGTACTCCTCGCCCGTTGTCGGGTGCTTCAGCGCGCCGTAGCGGCGGCGGATGTCGGCCACGGTGTCGTAGATCACCGTGAGCGTCTTCAGCCCCAGGAAGTCCATCTTGAGCATGCCGGCCTTTTCCAGGCACGTCATGTCGTACTGGGTGACGATCACCGACTCGCCGTTGCCCCCCGAGCCCTTGGTGCTCTGCGTGCAGACGGGGACGTACTCGTCCAGCGGCCCGGGCGCGATCACCACGCCGGCCGCGTGGACGGACGAGTGGCGCGACAGCCCCTCCAGCGTGGACGAGTAGTCCAGCAGCTGGCGGTAGCGCGCATCCTTCTCGTACAGGTCCTTGATCTCGGGAATCTTGTCGCGTGCCTCTTCGACGGTCAGCGAGTAGGCCGGGCCGTTGGGGATCAGCTTGGCGAGCTTGTCCGTCTCGGCCGGCGCGAAGCCCAGGGTGCGGCCCACGTCCTTGATCACGGCGCGGCTCTTCATCGTCCCGAAGGTGATGATCTGGCCCACGGCGTCGCGGCCGTACTTGTCGCGCACGTACTCGATGACCTCGCCCCGCCGCTCGAAGCAGAAGTCGACGTCGATGTCGGGCATCGACACGCGCTCGGGGTTCAGAAAGCGCTCGAACAGCAGGTCGAACTTGATGGGGCAGCAGTCGGTGATGCCCGTGCAGAACGCCACGATGCTCCCCGCGGCCGAGCCGCGCCCCGGGCCCACGGGAATGTCGTGGTCGCGCGCCCACTGGATGAAGTCAGCGGTGATCAGGAAGTACCCCGAGTAGTCCATCTTGGGGTTGCTGATCACGCTCAGCTCGTAGTCGATGCGCTCCACCAGCTCCGGCGCGAGCGCCGTGCGGGGGTCCGCGCCGGCGGGGGCGTCCTTGGCGTAGCGCTCCATGGCGCCGCGCCACACCCAGTCGGCCAGCATTTCGGCCTCGCTGGTGAAGCCCTTCTCCGCCACGGGGAACGCGGGCACCTGGTATCCCTTGGGATAGCTCCAGTTGCACTCGTCGGCGATGCGCAGCGTGTTCTCGAGCACGTCGGGGCGGCCGGGAAACCGCTCGCGCATCTCGTCGGTGTTCTTGAAGTACAGCTGCCCGTCGTACTTCATGCGGTTGGGGTCGCTGAAGTCCTTCCCCAGCCCGATGCACAGCAGGACGTCGTGTGCCTGGTGGTCGTGCGCGTTCAGGAAGTGCGCGTCGTTGCTGGCCACGACGGGAACGCTCATCTCCTGCGCCAGCTTGAAGATGCGGCGGTTCAGCTCTTCCTGGCCGGGACTGTCGTGCCCCTGCACCTCCAGGTAGTAGCGGTC
Source organism: Longimicrobium sp. (assembly GCF_036388275.1). NCBI lineage: Bacteria > Pseudomonadati > Gemmatimonadota > Longimicrobiia > Longimicrobiales > Longimicrobiaceae > Longimicrobium > Longimicrobium sp. The sequence goes on along the minus strand of NZ_DASVSF010000100.1, from coordinate 57,064 downwards.
GCGGAACGTTTCCTGGTGCCACGCCACGGCGTCGCGGGCCTGCTCCCAGCGGTCTTCCATCAGGTGCTGCGCGACCTCGCCCGCCAGGCACGCCGACGTCACGATCAGCCCCTCGGAGTACTTCTGCAGCACCTCGCGGTCGATGCGGGGCTTGCCGTAGAACCCCTCGGTGTAGCCGATGGAGGTGAGCTTAGTGAGGTTCTTGTACCCCTGGTAGTCGCGCGCGAGAAGTACGAGGTGGTAGTAGCCCTTTTCGCCCTTGGCCTTGCTGCGGTCCGTCCGCGCGCCCGGCGCCACGTACGCCTCCATCCCTACGATGGGCTTGATACCGGCCTTCTTGGCGGCTTCCTGGAAGACCCACGCACCGTACATGCAGCCGTGGTCCGTGAGCGCGAGCGCCGGCTGCTCGAACTCCTTGGCGCGCTTGATCAGGTCGCCGATGCGGTTGGCGCCGTCGAGCAGCGAGTACTCGGAGTGGCAGTGCAGGTGAACGAACGACATGGGCCTGGAGGGCTCCCGAAGAGTGGGTGACCGTCTTGCAAAACTGCTTGCTGCCCAACGACTTGCATTGGGTTCGCGCCGGCGCCTCTGTGGTGGGGAGGTGCTCCCGGAATATGGGGCCGCGAGCGCCGGATGGGAAGGTGAACGGGGTTTGTACGTGTCCGCACTCTGGGGCTATCAGAGCCCTTGACAGCGGGGCACTGCCAGACGTACTATACAGGCACATAATGGACTGGGAACTCCCGGTCGGCGCCTGGCCTCGGTTCGTACCGGGGCCTTTCGCTTTTCAGGGGAAAACCTTCAGTCCCCATCCCCGCACGCTTCCCGCCGGGCTCCTCCTGAACTTCCGCTCCAGGATCTCGTAGGCTCGGTTCGGCTGCGCCGGGTTCATCACCTTTCGCCCGATCGGGCGCGCGACCAGGTCGGCCAGCTGCAATCCGGCCGAGTTGCACTTCTTGTCTCCCATCACCATCTCGAACGGCAGCCGCGCCGCCATCGCGTTCTGTCCCTCGCACACGCGCCGGAACTCCACCTCCAGCTCGCCGTCTTCCTTGTCGCCGCGCTTTTCGAACAGCAGGTGCGTAACACCCGTCCGGCATCCCAACCCCTTCAGGTGCAGGTACAGCCGCTCCAGCCCGAACCCCATCGCCACGTGATACGGGTTGGCCGGGTCGGCATAAAGGGCCGCGTACCGCCGCTTGTCGATGACGCTGGCGACCAGCTCGAACCGGGTGGCGTCGATCAGGGCGTTCAGGTCGTCGTAGAACGGCTCCCGGCGCTCGGGATTGATCAGGAACTTGAACGCGCCCTTCGACTTCCGGATCTCGTGCTCGTGCAGGATCACGTGGTCGTGCCCGAAGTGCGTGAACTTGAAGCGCAGCACGGCGGGTGTCGCGCGGGTCGCGTACTCCTCTTTCGAGAAGATGCAGAACGCCAGGACGAACACCGGATAATGGGGATCGATCGAAACCATCCCGTGATCGCCGCTTTCATCCACGAAAACGATGTAGTCACCGAAGCTGCGCACGCCCGTCCCCCCGTCTGACGCTCCACGAAAGTGAACAGCGTCAACGGTAACCCGCGGCCTGCAGGTTGAACAGTTCGGCGTAGCGGCCGTCCAGGGCGAGCAGTTCCTCGTGGGTCCCCTCCTCCAGCACCCGCCCGTGCTCCAGGACGACGATGCGGTCCGCCATCCGCACGGTGGAGAAGCGGTGCGAGATCAGGACGGCCATCTTCTCGGCCGTCAGTTCCGAGAAGCGCTGGAACACCTCGTACTCGGCGCGCGCGTCCAGGGCGGCGGTGGGCTCGTCCAGGATGAGCAGCTGGGCGTCGCGCATGTAGGCGCGGCCCAGCGCCACCTTCTGCCACTGCCCGCCCGACAGGTCTACCCCGCCCTCGAAGCGCCGCCCCAGCATCTGCCCGTAGCGCCCGGGAAGCGCCTCCACCACCTCCGACGCCAGCGAGCGCTGCGCCGCCCCCTCCACCCGCGGACGGGCGGAGTCCGGGTCGCGCGCCAGGTCGCCGATGCGGCCCACGGCGATGTTCTCTTCCGCCGTCATGTCGTAGCGCACGAAGTCCTGGAAGATCACCCCCGCCTGGTCGTGGAGGTCTGCCGGGTCGTAGTCGCCCAGCGGATGGCCATCCAGCAGCACCGTGCCGCGCGTGGGCTCGTACAGACGCGTCAGCAGCTTGGTGACGGTCGTCTTTCCCGCCCCGTTCTCCCCCACCAGCGCCAGCCGCGCGCCGGGGCGAATGCGGAACGACACGCCCCGCAGCACCCATGACGGATCGTCGTCGGGGCGATCGGCGGCGCCCTCGCCGTCCGGGTAGCGGAACCAGACGTCGCGGAACTCGAAGCCTTCCCGGATGGGATCGGGGAAGGGGAGCGACCCTTCGGTTCGGCGGATGGACGGCTGCAGGCGAAGAAAGATGAAGAGGTCGTCCAGGTACAGCGCCTGCTCGTACAGCTCCGTCGTGGAGAGCAGCATTCGCTGGATGAGGTCGCGTGAGCGGGAAAAGGTGCCCGCCAGCAGCGTCAGGTCGCCCAGCGTCAGCCGGCCCAGGACGGTGCGGTAGACGATGGTGGCGTACGCCGCGTAGTACCCGAGGGTCGACAGCAGGGTAAGGCCGGTGCTGGCGAGCGAGCGGCGGATGGCCAGGCTCCGGTTGGCCTCGTAGAACCCGTCGGCCAGGGTGCGGTACTGCTCGATCAGGTACGGCGACAGGCCGAAGAGCTTGACCTCCTTGGCGGTCTTGTCCGACGCGGCGATCATCCGGTAGTAGTCCAGCTTCCGCCGCTCGGGCGTCCACTGGTAGAGCAGCGAGTAGCCCAGCGCGGCGAAGTGGGTTTCGCCCAGGAACGACGGGAGCACCGCCACGACGAGCAGGCCGAACAGGATCGGCGAAAAGGCGAGCAGCGTCCCGGTGAGGGTGATGAGCGTCAGCGCGTCCTGCGCCAGCCCGAAGAGCTGGTTGAGCAGGGCGATTCGCCCCACCGTCTGCCGGCGGGCGCGCTCCAGCCGGTCGTAGAAGGCGGGGTCCTCGAAGTGCTGAAGGTCCAGCTCGGCGGCGTGCTCCATCAGCCGCACGCTCATGCGGTTGCTGAACAGGTCGCCCAGCAGGCTTTCCAGCAGCGTTCCCGTGCGCGCCGCCACCTCGCCCACCGCCACGATGCCGAACTCCAGCGCCACCAGCCCGCCGATGCGGTCCCAGTCGGGCGCGCCGCCCCGGGTGGCCGCGACGACCTGGTCCACGATCAGCTTGCCCACCCACAGCGACGCCAGCGGCACGAACGCGCGCACCAGCCGGAGCGCGGCGATGCCCAGCACGTAGCCGCGGTGCGTGCGCCACACCATGCGCAGGAACGGCGGAACGTTGCGCATGGCGCGCATCCGCTCGGCCAGCGACGGCGGACCGTCGGACGGCGACCGGCGCTGCTGTCCGGCGTGCGATCGTGCCTGGGCCATGAACCGCGGGGAAAGGGAGAACGGGAACCGGGGAGCGGAAGATACGGAGAAGCCCGCGGCGGTGATACCGGCGCGGCCCGGGATGCGCGTGCCGGGAGGGGCGCGGCAGGTGGGAGAACTCCCCACAGACACGGCGCCCCACCCGCCGTACATTCTCGCCAGAAAGAGCACTGGCGTATCCCGGCGAGCACACCTATTATGCGCGCCCAGCCGGGCAGCCCCCCGTTTCGGGCACGGCTCGCGCGCGCCCATGCGCGCCGGGTTCCAGTTCAGAGCAACGCAAGAACGCCGAACATCCACAGCCGATGAAGTCAGTCTCCATTCCCGCCGCCCGCACGACCCCCCCGGGGCGGGCCGCGCGCGGGAAGCGGCCGCTGCTGGCCGCCGCGCTCCTGGCCCTGCTGGCGGCCTGCGGCGAAGACCACATCACGCGATACCCGCAGACCACGTTCGCGCCCGAAACCGAGATGGCCAGGGAGCAGATGTTTCTGTTCAACCTGACCATGTGGATGGGCATCGTCGTGGGCGTGCTGACGTTCGCGGGGATGGGCTACATCATGTGGAAGTTCCGGTATCGCCCCGGCATGCCCGACCCCGAGCAGATCCACGGCAACACCAAGCTCGAGGTGGCCTGGACGCTGCTCCCGGCGCTGATCGTGGCGGTGATCGCCGTGTTCACCGTGCGCGCCATCTTCATCACCCAGCCCGAGCCCCCCGCCAACGCGCTGAACGTGCGGGTGATCGGCAAGCAGTGGTGGTGGGAGTTCCAGTACCCGGTGGGCAACGACACCATCATCACCGCCAACGAGATCCACGTTCCCATCAACCAGCCGGTGCAGCTGCTGCTGGAGTCGGACAACGTGCTGCACTCGTTCTGGGTGCCGCAGATGGCGGGCAAGCGCGACCTGATCACCAACCGCGTCAACCGGCTGATCTTTACGCCCACGGTGCCCGGCGTGTACATGGGCCAGTGCGCCGAGTTCTGCGGCGACAGCCACGCGCTGATGAAGATGCGGCTGATCGCGCACACCCCCGAGGGCTTCCGGCAGTGGCTGGAGAACGAGGCCCGGCCGGCGCTGGAGCCCACCGACAGCACCTCGGCCGTGGCGCTGGGCAAGAAGCTGGTCACGCAGGGCGCCTGCGCCGGCTGCCACGTGATCGAGGGCACGCCCATGGTGGGCCGGCTGGGACCCAACCTGACGCACTTCGGGCGGCGCCGCACGCTGGCCGCGGGCATCGTCGACAACAACGCCGAGAACCTGGCGAAGTGGGTCGGCAACGCGCCCGCCATGAAGCCCGGCTCGCTGATGCCCGCGCAGGGCAAGGCCGCGGGCGGCAACCTGACCGAAGAGCAGATCCAGTACATCGTGGCGTACCTGCAGTCGCTGCAGTAGCGCCAGAGCCCGATACGGTGGTGACGTCCCGCCCCCCTGACGGGGCGGTTCCGTGATCAGGCGCCCGGTCCCCGGCGGCGCCCCGAACCCGATGGAGTAGGAATGGCATCATCTGCAACGCTGGCCGCCCCGCACGCGCACGCGGCCGCGCACGCCGAGCCGACGGGACTGTGGAGCTGGATCACCACGGTCGACCACAAGCGGATCGGCATCATGTACGGCGTCACGGCCTTCTTCTTCTTCCTGGTGGGCGGCATCGAGGCGCTGCTGATCCGGGTGCAGCTGGCCGTGCCCAACAACGACTTCGTCAGCGCCGAGCTGTACAACCAGCTCTTCACTATGCACGCGCTGACGATGATCTTCGCGGCGCTGATGCCGCTGACGGCCGCGTTCTTCAACTACATCATCCCGCTGCAGATCGGGGCGCGCGACGTGGCGTTCCCGCGGCTGAACGCGCTGTCGTACTGGGTCTACTTCTTCGGCGTGATCTTCTTCAACGCCAGCATTTTGATGAAGCTGGGCCCGAACTCGGGGTGGTTCGCGTACGCGCCCATCACCACCAAGCAGTTCTCGCCCGGCATCAACATGGACTTCTACGTCCTGGGCCTGCAGATCCTGGGACTGTCGTCGATCATCGCGTCGCTGAACTTCATCGTCACCATCATCAACATGCGCGCGCCGGGAATGCGGCTGATGCGCATGCCCATCTTCACCTGGCTGACGCTGATCACGAGCATCCTGATCGTGACGGCCATGGCGGTGTTCACCATCGCCATCACCGAGCTGATGTTCGACCGCGTGTTCGGCACGCAGTTCTACAGCGTGGCCGCCGGCGGCGACCCGCTGCTCTGGCAGCACCTGTTCTGGATGTTCGGCCACCCCGAGGTGTACATCCTGATCCTTCCCATCATGGGGATGGTGTCGGAGGTGCTTCCCACGTTCAGCCGAAAGCCGCTCTTCGGCTACAACGTGATGGTGTTCTCGGGGGTGCTGATCGGCTGGCTGGGCTGGGGCGTGTGGAGCCACCACATGTTCGCGGTGGGCATGGGCCCCATCGCCGACAGCTTCTTCGCCCTGTCGACCATGCTCATCGGCATTCCCACGGGCATCAAGGTGTTCAACTGGCTGGGCACCATGTGGGGCGGCGCGATCCGCTACACCACGGCGATGCTGTTCTCCATCGCGTTCATCGCCATGTTCACCATCGGCGGCATCTCGGGCGTGATGCACGCGGCGGCGCCGTCGGACCTGCAGCAGACCGACACGTACTTCATCGTGGCGCACCTGCACTACGTGTTCTTCGGCGGCACGGTGCTGGGGCTGTGGTCGGGCATCTACTACTGGTACCCCAAGATCACCGGCCGCATGCTGAGCGAGCGCGCGGGCAAGGCGCACTTCTGGCTGACCCTGATCGGCATGAACCTGACGTTCTTCCCCATGCATTTTCTCGGGATGCTGGGCATGCCGCGGCGCATCTTCACCTACGCCGACAACATGGGGTTCAACGAGATGAACCTGGTGATCTCGGCGGGCTCGTTCATCATCGCGCTGGGCACGCTGATCTTCGCCATCAACCTGGTGTTCTCGTGGAAGTGGGGGAAGGTGGCGGGGCCCAACCCGTGGGGCGCGCCCACGCTGGAGTGGTCCATCCCGTCGCCCCCGCCGGTGTACAACTTCCGCACGATCCCGGTGGTGCACTCGCGCATGCCCCTGTGGGAGGGCGACCCCACCAAGGACGGCGGGATCCCGCATGGCCGGGCGGAGGAAGACACCGAGCAGGTGCGGCTGATGGGCGCCGACATGGGCGAGATGACGTACCCCGACGACGAGAACAAGATGTCGGCGCACGACCTGGGCATTCACCTGCCGCCGCCGTCGTTCTGGCCCATCGTGCTGGCCTCGGGGATCTCGCTGACCTTCATCGGGCTGATCTTCCGCACGATGGACGGGCCGCTCCACTGGCTGTGGCTGCTGACGGTGGTGGGCTTGGCGGTCACCGCGCTGTCGATCTTCAAGTTCGCCTTCGAGCCGGGCCACGAGCACTGATCCGCGGCGCACTTCGCCTTACTTGGACGCAAACACGGGTACCGACAGGACCATGGATCATTCGCACGCGCTGGAGGCGCACGCCGCCCACCCGGGCCACCTGGACACCAGCACGGGGCTGGACAGCCGAAAGCTGGCGTTCTGGGTCTTCATCGGCTCGGAATGCCTGCTGTTCGGCTCGCTGATCGCCACGTACATGGCGTACAAGGGCAGGAGCCTGAAGCCGCCCTTCCCGCACAACCGGGTGTGGAACGGGCAGCACGTGGAGGGCGTGTTCAACATGCCGCTGATCACCTTCACCACCTTCATCCTGCTGATGAGCTCGGTGATGATGGTGCTGGCGCTTTCGGCCACGCAGCGGGGCGACCGCACCTGGAGCCGCAACTGGCTGATCGCCACGGCCATCGGCGGCGCCATCTTCGCGGTGGGTCAGGTGTACGAGTACAGCCACTTCATCCACGAGGGGCTGACCATCTCGAGCAACCTGTTCGGCTCGTCGTTCTACCTGCTGACCGGGTTCCACGGGGCCCACGTGACGGCCGGCGTGATCTACCTGTTGACGCTGGCGTGGCGGGTGCACACCGGCAAGCTGGGGCCGGAGAAATCGCTCCTGGTGGAGATCGGCGGCCTGTACTGGCACTTCGTCGACGTCATCTGGATCGTGATCTTCCCCCTCGTGTACCTGATTCCCTGAGCGGGCCAATGTCGAGCGAAGCCAACGAGATGGCGCACAGCCAGCACGCGCACCCCACCAACCGCTTCTACCTGATCATCGGGGCCATCCTGATCGGGCTGACGGTGCTGGAGGTAGTCGGGTACTACGGCGAAACGCAGCACTGGTACGCGGCGGGGACGGCCGTCTTCATCATCCTGTTCCTGTCGGCGCTGAAGTTCGTGTCGGTGGTCGCGTACTACATGCACCTGAAGTTCGACAACAAGCTGTTCACGGCGGTGTTCGTGTTTCCCGCGCTGCTGGCCGTCCTGGTGATCGGCGGAATGATCCTGCTGTTCGGGCCGCTTCATGGCACCAGCACGGCCATCCACGGCACGGCCAGCAGCAACGAGGGGGTGCACGGCTCGGGCACGGCGCCCAGCCAGCAGCCCGGCGCGCCCACCACGCCGCCGGCGCACTGAGCGCACGCTTTCGCGAGAAGGGCAGGGTGTAGTCTGATGTCGAACGCGGTCCTGGGTCTCGCGCTGCTGCACGGCGAGACCTTCGCCTGGAACGAATGGCGGGTGTACCCCAGCTTCATGGCGGGGTGGCTGCTGCTCGCGGGCGCGTATCTCCTGATGGTGGGGCCCCTTCGCCACCGCTTTCCCGGCTCGTCCCCCGTGCCGGCGAGGCAGGTGGCGTCGTTCATGGGGGGGCTGGCTATCATGTTCGGGGCCCTGCAGGGGCCGCTTCACGAGCTGAGCGACTACTTCCTGTTCAGCGCGCACATGGTTCAGCACCTGCTGCTGATCCTGATCATGCCGCCGTTCCTGCTGTACGGCACCCCGGCGTGGGCGCTGCGGCCGCTGATCCGGCGGCCGTGGGCGGCGCGCGTGGCCCGGGCGCTCACCTTTCCGGTGATGGCGTTCGCGCTGAACAACGCCATCTTCCTGGCCTGGCACTTTCCGGGTCCGTACGACCTGATGATGCGCAGCCACGGCGTGCACATCACCATGCACCTGATGATCATGGTGACGGGCACCATCATGTGGTGGCCGGTGCGAAGCCCGTTGCCGGAGCTGCCGCGGATCGCCCCCGTGCTGCAGATGATGTACCTGTTCCTGGTGGGGATCCCCATGATGATCTCCGCGGCGCTGATCACCTTTTCGCAGACCGAGCTGTACACCTGGTACGTGGAGGCGCCGCGGGTGTTCTCGGAGCTGTCGGCGCTGGAGGACCAGCGGCTGGGCGGGGTGATCATGTGGGTGCCGGGGGGGCTGACGCTGTGGCTGGCCATCACCGCGGTGTACTTCCGCTGGACGCAGGGCGAGCGCGCGGAAGACGAGCGGGTGCCCCTCCGCTCCCCGCGCGTGAACCGCGCCGGCCTGGTGGTGCCGCCCCCGTTCCCGCAGGGCTGAGCACGCGCGGCTGAATGGAAGAAGCCCCCGGACGAACCTCGTCCGGGGGCTTCTTCTTTGTGGCCCCAAAAACTCGTACCAGCCGTGGCGGCTCGCGGTATTGGACGTTCAGCACGTCCGGTTTATCTTCCAAGTGGCACAGGAAACCGACGACGCGAGGGGCAATGCATGAATGAGCGCACAACCAGTTCTGCCACCGAGGCCCCGGACTGCCCCGAAACAGTCGGCGGGCCGGCGACGCGTGTCGCGGATCTTCGCGAAGGGCTGCTGCGGTTTCAGCGCCTCATGGCGGAGCAAGGGATCGCGGTCAAGCTGCCATCCATGACTCCGGATCTGAATTGGACGCCCCCGCCCATGGTGTTTCCCTTCGATGGGGACGAGATGAGCGCCTTCGTGATTCGCCTTCGCCGGGAGGGCCGGCTCTGATGGTGTACTTTCTGGACACATCCGCGACCGTTCGGCTGTACGTGGTGGAAGCGGGATGGCTCGGCGTCCGGGCGATGCTGCGAAGCGCGGTAGCGGATCCGGCGGGGACGGTCGTGTGCTTGTGCGACCTCGTCCTCCCTGAAACAGTTTCGGCCCTTCGGCAGATCGCCTACGGCGGTGAAGCCGCGCGCCGGGGATTCAGCCCGGCCGCGTACCGCCGCGTGCTTCCGCAGGTGAGGGCCGAGCTGTCCGCCTCCCAGCACATCCTGCAGGTTCCGGCGAGCGGCTGCATGGCGCTCGCAACAACGGTAGTAGAGCGGCAGCAGATCCGGGGCGCGGACGCGGTTCACGTGGCCGCGGCGCTCACCGCGCGTGATGCGGTAGGGGCTGATCGATTCGTTTTCGTCAGCCATGACCAGCAGCAGTGCAAAGCGGCTGAACGCGAGGGGCTGGAGGTCCTTACTCCAGCGTAACGCAAACGAAGACGAGAGCCGCCTTTCTGAAGAGACTATCCTGACCGGAGCGTACGTATGAAGAAGCCGTGCTGTCACTGCAAGCCCGAAGTGCCGCCCGAGTTCGAACATCTCCGCGAGATGATCGAGAGCGGCTTCATCGCCAAGCTGCCGAACGATGGCCCTGACTGGCAGATGCCCGAGATGATCGAGGTAGAGGGAGAATTGCCGAGCCAGGCGTTGATCCGAATGCGGCGGGCGAACCACATATGAGATGCTACTTCTTCGATGCCTCTGCGGTGGTGAAGCTGCACGCCGTAGAACCGGGTTCCATGATCGTGCATGATCTGGTGCGGAGTGCCGGGCGGAGTGAGCGGTCCGCGGAAGTATTCGTCTGCGACCTGTCGCTGCCGGAGGTGGTGTCTGCACTTCATCAAATCCAGCGGGGGCCTCAGGCGGCTCGCAAGGGACTCAGCGCGGCAGCATTGCGTCAGGCGATTCCCAATCTGGTCGAGAGCTTTACCCGGGAATCTCCAATGATGGTGGTCCGCGCCTCCGACTTCATGCGGACGGCTGCGGAGATCGTGCAGCGGCGAAGACTACGACCTGCGGACGCCATTCAGGTTGCCGCTGCCGTACGTACGCGCGACAGACTGGGAGCGGGCGTGGATTTCTCGTTCGTGAGCTCCGACCGGGTGCAGTGCGCGGCGGCGCGGCACGAGGGGCTGGACGTGCTGGAACTCGCGGCGTAGCTCGTCACCGACACGCGAAAGCGCCGCGCGACCAGGGTCACGCGGCGCTCGTCTCTTCTGGTGATCGGCTCAGCCCGTGGGAGGCAGGCGCTCCCACTTGGGGAGGGGCGAGCAGGCCAGGGGTGGGGTGGCGGGGCCGGAGTTCTGGCCCTTGACCACCAGCGCGTGCTGCCCGTTCAGCACCGTGCCCGGCGGAAGGTTCAGCGTATCGGTGACGGCGGCGACGTTCCCGGCCCCCACGGTCAGCGGCCCGATGGGGGCCACTTCGGTGCCGGGCTGCTGGCAGGTGCCCTGCACCACGGCCGCGTTCAGCTGCTGCGTGCCCGCGGGGGCCGTGGTCACCTGCAGGGAAATCTCCGTCTGCTGCCCGATGCCACGGAAGTTCACGGACCCGGTGACGCCGGAGTTGTTGATGGCCGACAGGTGTCCGGCCGCCATCGTCTGCTCCGGCCGGCCGACGGGGCTGACGTTGGGCGCCTGCCCCTCGCCGGGATCGGTGGTGCTCTCGTCCATCGTCGTCGCCGGCGAATCGACTTCCTTCTGCTCGCCCCCGCCGCCGCACGCGGCCGCCAGGGAAAGCGCCAGCACCGCCGCCAGCCGTCCGTTCATCGTCCGCATCCCCTCGTCATGGTCCCGTTCCGCTCGCGAAAAAGCGGGTCGGGGACGGGGCAAGAGGCGTTCCACCCGCGGCTTACGCGTACCGGCGTCGTGCCTCTTCCAGCTGCTCCGGCCGCCCGATGTCGAGCCAGGCGTGCCCGTCTACGCGGAAGGGAAGGATGCGCTCTCCCGCCGCGGCCAGGCGCAGGTACGGGTCGAGGATGCTGAACGCCCCGCGCTCCGTCAGCAGGCCGAAGACGCGCGGGGCGAGCACGTGCACGCCCGCGAACGGCAGCGCCTGCACCGCGCCGACGGGCTCGCGCACGCGAAGGTCCAGCCCCTTCGTTTCGTCCACCCGGCCCAGGAGGCCGTCGTCGTCGAAGAGCAGCTTGCGGGTGCTCGGGCGGTCCAGCACGGCCACCGTGGCCAGGGGATCGGCGTCGACGTGCGCGGCGTACATTCCGTCCAGCGGCAGGTCGGTGAGGATGTCGGCGTTGTGAAGGAAGAACGGCGCGTCCTTGCGGAACAAATCCTCCGCGGCGAGCAGCGCGCCCCCGGTCTCCAGCGGGCCGGGGTCTTCGCGCGAGAACTCGACCTCCACGCCGAAGCCGCCGCGCTGGCGCACGACGTCCTCGATCTTCTGCGCCAGGTGCGCCGTGTTCACGATCAGCCGGTCGGCGCCGGCATCGATCAGCCGGCGGGCGACGCGTTCGATCATGGGCACGCCGGCCACGTCGATCAGCGCCTTGGGGGTGTGGTCGGTCAGCGGGCGCAGGCGGGTGCCCAGCCCGGCCGCCAGGATCATGGCATCCATCAGGCGGCCACTTCGGCGGTGCCGGCCTCCACCCCCGCGCTGGCCGCCAGCGCCAGGGCTTCGGCGCGCGCGGGCTCCCAGCGCGGCTGCTCGCGGTGTGTGACCACGATGTTGACCGACGGGTAGTTGGCACGAAGGTACGCGCCCAGCCGCTCGGCAAAGTACACGGACCGGTGCTGCCCCCCGGTGCATCCGAAGTACACCGAGAGCGAGCCGAACCCACGGGTGAGCCAGGCACCCACGTGGTGCTCCACCAAGCCGCGGACGCTGCCCCAGAAGTCCTCGACCTCGGGGAGGCTTTCCAGGAAGTTCTCCACCGGCTCGTCGCATCCGCAGAGGCTGGCGTACTCGGCGTAGCGTCCCGGGTTGTGGATGGCGCGGCAGTCGAAGACGAAGCCGCCGCCGTGGCCGCCCGCGTCGTCGGGGTAGCCGCCCTTGTAGCTGAAGCTGCCGGTGTACACGGTGAGCCCCGGCATGGGGGTGGGGGCCTTCTTCCGCAGCACGGTGTTTCCGCAGATGCGCTCCAGCACCTCGCGCAGCTCGGGAAGGTCGACCGGCACGAAGCCGGTTTCCAGCAGCCGCTCCATGTTGCGGATGGCGCCGGGGACGCTTTGCAGGAAGCGGGGCTTTCGCTCGAAGAAGCCGCGGTAGCCGTAGGCGCCCATCGCCTGCATGATGCGCACGAGCACGTAGCCGCGCAGGTGCTGGCGGAAGCGGTTGCGGTCCACGCGCGGCAGGTACCCGTCCAGGTGCTCCAGGTACTCTTCGAGCAGTTCCTCCCGCAGCGCTTCGGTGAGCCCCACCTTGGGGTCCCACAGCAGCGAGGCCACGTCGTACTGCAGGGCGCCGCGGCGTCCGCCCTGGTAGTCGATGAACCAGGGCTCGCCCTCGCGCACCATCACGTTGCGCGACTGGAAGTCGCGGTACAGGAAGTGGCGGGTGTCGGCGCCCAGCAGGAAGGTGGCGAAGCGGCGGAAGTCCTTCTCCAGCCGCGCCTCGTTGAACGGGATGTGCGCCAGCTTGAGGAAGTGGTACTTGAAGTAGTTCAGGTCCCACAGGATGGACTGCCGGTCGAACGCCGCGCGCGGGTAGGCGACGGAGTAGTCGACCACCTTGCCGCCCTCCACCTGGAAGCGGGGGAGGACCTCCAGGATGCGCCGGTACACCGGCAGCATCTCCGCGGGAAAGTCGGCCTGCGGATCCGCCTGGCGGGCCTGCGAGACGGCGTCGAACAGGGTGGTTTCGCCCAGGTCCTCCTCCACGTACATCCCCGCTTTTTCGTCGACCGCGTAGATCTCGGGGACGGGGAGGCCGATGCCGTGGAAGGCACGCGAGAACGAAAGGAACGCGCGGTTCTCGTCGGGGTCGGGGCCCACGACCCCCACGGCCGTTTCCATGTTCTCGCCCACCAGCCGCACCATCTTGCGGGCGGAGCCGTCGCCCGCGATCTCGAGGATGCTGACCGGCGCGGCGCCGAAGTGCTGCTTGAAGAGCTTGCGAAAGACCTTGTCCACTGCGCTGCCTGTCGTTCGGACCGAAAGGTTGCTGCCTGTCAGGAATGTAACCCAGCAACCACGGTGCCGTCAGATGGGCGGGGGAACGGAGAGCAGTTCGCGTCGCTCGCGCTCCAGCTCCTGGACTCGCTCCCGCCACCCCGCAAGGTGCCCGCGCAGCTCCGTGTGCAGGCGCCCGGCCCGCTCGCGGGTGCGCCGCAGCCCTTCGAGGTCCTGGTCCACGCGCCCGGCCAGCTCCCACCCGCGCTGGGGCACCTGCTCCATGGCCCGCGTCGCCGAAGCGATCCATTCGGCCATCCGGACGTCGCCGGCGCCGAGGCTGGCGCCCGCCTCCCTCAGCGTCTCGCTGAGCAGCGTCAGCCGTCCGCGCGCCTTGCCGGCGGGGATGCGCGCCCGCTCCAGCATCTGCTGCCGCCGTTCGGCCTCGGCTCGGTCGTCGGGGTAGCGGTCCCAGGCGCCGCGGTCACGGACCTCCACGAGCGCCGCGATGGCCTGGTCCAGCGCCGCCGTGGCGTCGCGCGCGATCTCCGCCGCCCCGCCCAGGTGGCGCGCGGCCGCCCGGGCCCCGTCCAGCTGCGCGACGGCCTCCGCCAGGCGCGGCGCGTTGGGCCCGCCGGCCGCGACGACGGCGGCGGCGCGCGCCGCGATTGCGGCTTCCAGCTGTGCATCCAGCCCCCCGCCGGCCGCGATCCGCGCATCGAGTTCGTTGGATTCGCGCTCCAGTTCCAGGATCTCGCGGATGGCATCGTCGCGTTCCGCCCGCACCCCCGCGGGATCGTCGCGCGGCCCTCCGCGCATCGACCTCAGCAGGGCCCCGAGCGAGAAGCTCCCCGACGCCTGCTGGGCTCTCGCGCGCAGCTCGGCGTAGCGGGCGCGTCGCTCGGGAAGGGCTTCCAGAATGCCAGCGCGCCGGGCGGCGAGGGCGTTCCGCGCCTCGATCTGCCGTTCCAGGGCGGCGATTTCGTCCATCGTTCTCGGGAGCGGGGGAAACGGACCGGCGTTGCGGAAACCGCGATTACGCGGGGACCGGCTCCGGTGTTTCGGCGGGTGCGGAGGGGGGCGGCGCGGTGGATTCGAGGGCGCGGAGGCGCCGGCGCTCGGGGCCGCGCTCGAAGAGCAGGTAGAGCGCCGGGGTCACGGTGAGGACCAGGACGGTGGAGCTGGCCAGGCCGCCCAGCAGCGAGTATCCCAGCGCGTTCCAGATGTTGGAATCGGCCGCCTCGCTGAACAGCACCAGCGGCAGCAGTCCCAGGATGGTCACCGCGCTGGTCATCAGGATGGGCCTCACCCGCTCCATGGTGCCGCGCAGGATGGCGTCGTGAAGCGGCAGCCCGGCGGTGGCCCGCACCTGGTTCAGGTGGTCCACCAGCAGCGTGGCGTTGTTGGTGACCACGCCCCCCATCATGATCACCCCGATGAAGGCCTCGCGGGTGAAGCTGGCGCCGGAAAAGAAGAAGACCATGAACACGCCGATCAGCGCCATGGGCACCGTCAGCAGCACGCACAGCGGCTGGCGCAGCGACTCGAAGAGCGCGGCGGTGACCATGAAGACGAGGACGAGCGAGATGCCCAGCACGCCGTAGATCTGCGTGCGCTCGTCGTCGGACCACTTCCACTCTTCGCGCCCCACCAGCGTGTAGCCGGCGGGGAGGCGGGTGGCCTTGATGACCGCCTCGTGCACCTTGTCGCCCAGCTTGGCGGGGCCGCGGAACTCGTAGCTCACCGTGCGCTGGTACTGCTGGTCTTCGCGGATAATGCGGCTGAGCACCTCGCGCTCGTCCACCCGCGCCACGTCGCGCACGCGCACCGCGGCGCCGCCTGGGGCGGGGATCAGCAGGTCGCGCAGCTGCTGCACGTCCATGCGCTGGTGCCCGTCGAGCGCCACGCTGAAGGCCAGCTCCTCGTCCCCCAGCCGCAGGAAGCCGCGCTGCCCGTTGCGCCCCACCGCCGCGCTCACCCGCTGCACCACCTCGGTCGACGTGACGCCGTGCGCAGCCAGCGCCTGCCTGTCCACCCGCAGCACCACCTCGGTGGCCTTGTCGTGCTGGTACCACGCGCCCGACGAGTTGGTGTCGACGTCCTGGATGCGGGTGAAGCGCTGGAGCCGGGTGCCCAGGTCGTCCGCGATGCGCCGCACCTGCTCGTAGTTGTATCCCAGCACCTTGATGCTGTAGTTGGGCGGCGACCCGCCCCCGCCGTAGAAGGAGGGGCCGTAGCCGTACACCCGCACCTCGGCGCCGCCGTACTGGTGGCTGTACGCCTCCAGCTGCTCCTTGATGGAAACGGGGATGGACGTGTCCTGCAGCGAATCGGGAAAGTCCACCCGCATCTGCGCGGCCTGCGGATAGACGTACGTGGTGAACCGCGACACCTCGGGCATGGCCTTCAGCCGCTGCTCGAAGTACTTCACCAGCTCGTCGGTGCGCTCCAGCTCCTCGCCCCGCGGGAGGCCGAAGTTGATGCTGATGTACGATTCCTGGTTCCACCAGGGCTGCCACACCGTCCCGCGGGTGACGTACTTGTCGAACAGGTGAAAGCTGCCCCCCAGCATCAGCAGCGAGGCGACGACGGCCAGCCAGGGGCGGCGCAGCGTGGCCGACACCGCGCCCGCGTACAGCCGCTCGTACAGCGGGCGCCGGGTGGAGACCTCGCGCTCGCGGATGGTGCGGACGCGCGCCTCCAGCAGGCGCCCCGCCAGCGCCGGGGTGAAGGTGAAGGTGACGAAGAGCGACGCGAGGTTGGTGAAGCCCACCACGATGGCCAGCGGCACGTAGAAGAGCCGCACCTCGCCCTGCAGGTAGATGAAGGGGATGAAGACGATGATGGTGGTCAGCGTGGCCGCCAGCACGGGAAGCACCATCTCGCTGGCCCCGCGCTCGGCGGCGGCGCGGGCGTCCGGCGCGGTGCGCGCGTGGCGATAGACGTTCTCCAGCACCACGACGGCGTTGTCGATGATCAGCCCGAAGCCCATCGCCAGCCCCATCAGCGTCAGCACGTTCAGTGTCAGCCCGCCGAAGTACAGCAGGTTGAGGGTGATGAGTGCCGAGAAGGCGATGCTGGCGAAGACGATGGCGGCCGAGCGGAACGAGCGCAGGAAGAGGAAGAGCACCACGAACACGATCAGCGCCGACGAGACGGCGCGGCCGCGCAGGTCCGTCAGCTGGGTGCGGACGGCCTCGCTCTCGTCGTCGTCCAGGATCAGCCGGGCGCCGCCGGGAAGCCGGCGTTCGGTGAGCGCCGCCTGGGCCTTCACCGCGTCGGCCACCTTCACCACGTTGCTGCCGATCTGCTTGACCACCTGGAACGAGACGGCCGGCTGCCCGTCGATGCGGTACAGGCTGCGCGGCTCCTCGTAGGTGTCGCGGATGACGGCCACGTCCTGCAGCCGCACCACGCGCCCCAGGTCCGTCAGCAGGGCGAGGTGGCGCAGGCGCTCGGCAGAGCCGGCGTACTCGCGAATGGCGAGCGTGTACCGCATTCCCGCGCGCTCCACCGCGCCGGCCTCGCGCACGTCCTCGGCGTTGGCCACGCGCTGCCGCACCTGGTCGGGGGTCAGTCCCAGCGCCAGGATGCGCCGCTCGTCCAGGGCGATCTCCAGCACCCGCTGGCGCCCTCCGAACCCCTGCACGTCGGCCACGCCCTCCACCTGGCGCAGCTCGGGGGCCACCGTTTCGTCCAGCACCGTGCGCAGCGCCTCGGCGGTGAGCGGCCCGGTGATGGTGTAGCGCAGGAACGGGCGGTTCTGCTCCTGGAACTCTTCGGGGACGTACGGCTCCACCACCGGCCGGCCGGCGCCCTCGGGTAGGCTTTCGTCGAGCGCGGCCAGCCGCTCGCCCAGGTCCATCCGGGCGAAGTTCATGTCGGCGCTGCGCGCGAACTCCACCTCGATCACCCCGCGCCCCTCCTCGGAGGTGCTGGTGACCGTTTCTACCCCGCGCACCTGCTGCACGGCGGCTTCCACGGGCGAGGTGAGGAACGCCTCGGTGACCTCGGGCGAGGCCCCGGGCCAGGAGACGGTGACGCGAAGCCGGGGAAGCTGCGTGTCGGGGAGCAGCTCCAGCGGCACGTTCAGCCACGACGCCACGCCCAGCAGGGCGAGCGCCGCGTACGCCATGGCGACGGCGACCGGGCGGCGGATGGAGAAGCGGATCATCGCGGGTCAGCCACGCGTGCGGTCACGGCTCGAAGCGGTAGACGCGGACGAACTCCACCCCGTCCTCGTCGGTCCAGCGGGCGACGACGTGGTGGGCCGAGATGTCCAGCGGCTCGGCGCGGGGCGGCAGGGTAAGCGATCCCGCCAGCCGGCCCTCGGCGTCGTGGACGGCCCAGTGCGACCCTGCGGGATCGTCCCGCTCGCGTATCCACAGCCGTCCCTCGGCATCCATCTGCAGCGCGGAAAACGCCGGATGCGTGTCGGGAAACGGCATCTCCGCGAGAAACTTCTCGAGGGCGGCGCCAGGGACCTGGCCGCCCGAGCCGACGCGTTCGCGCCACGCCCGGCGATACTCCTCCTTCTCGCCGTCGCTCACCTTCCGCGGGTCGCCTACTCGGCGGATGAGGCGCTGGAGCCTGCCGTCGTCACCATAGCCGCCGACTTCGTATCGCTCGTTGTCCCCGATCCAGACGCGGTCACCGCCAACCGCCGTCAGTGTGCTGCGGGCGAACGGCGCGGGACTGCGCACGGCGCCCTGAGCTGAACCCCAGGTGATTCGTTCCGGGCCGGGGATGGTCATCATCCTGCGGACGGTGCCGCTGGGTGAGGCATGCCAGATCCTCATCGAGTCGCGCTGGGGTGCCGGTGACAGCGTGAACACCGTGCTCGATCCATCCAGAAGCACGGCGGAGTTGTCGGCCAGCACGCCAGCCAGGTCGACGTTCGGTCCGAAGCTGTCCGCGGGGACCGTCCAGTACCCCTCCAGTCTGGCATCCGCGCCGAATGTCGAAAAGCGTAGGCTGGTGGCATCCCACGCGTGCACACGCCCGTCTGGGCCGCGCGCGAGAGCGGCAAGCGACAGGAACTCCCCGGGCCCGCCGCCGTCCCGCCCCGCGCTGCGGACGTGCCTGCCCGCCGCGTCGTACCAGCGAAGTTCGCTGCTCCCGCTGTTGGCGAGGACGACGCCGCCGTCGGGCAGGCGTGCCGCGCCGCGTACGTCGTGAAGCATGTATTCGGGGGCGCCCTCGACCGCTCCGATGCTCACCACCGGTTCCGGATCCAGTCGCCAGACGGCTGGACGCGCATCGGCTCCGACCACGCGGAGCTCGACGCCAGCGCTGTCGTAGGCCGCGAACGCGCCGCCCTCGCGCGGTTCCCCGCACGCGCTAGCGAGCGCGAGCAGTGGGGCGAGCGGGAGCCGCGATCCCATGGTCAATCCCCCGCGGCCACGCCGGCGGGGAAGGGGATCGTGGACGCGGCCGGCTTGCGCCCGAACGCCGCGCCGATGCGCTCGCCCAGCTCGTCCAGCAGGTCGTACGCGACGGGGATCACCACCAGCGTCAGCGCCGTGGCCGAGAGCAGGCCGCCGAAGACGGCGATGGCCAGCGGTGCCTGCAGCTCCGCGCCCGGGCCCAGGGCGAGCGCCATCGGCAGCAGCCCCAGCATGGCGGTGATGGTGTTCATCACGATGGGCCGCATCCGGGCGTGCCCCGCGGCGAAAATGGCGTCGCGGCGGCTCATCCCCTGGCGGCGCATCTGGTTGATGAAATCCACCTTGACCACCGCGTCGTTGTCCACGATCCCCACCAGGATCACCATGCCGATGAGGCTCATGGTGTTGATCCCCGCGCCGGTGACCCACAGCGCCAGGGTGGAGCCGACGGCGGCCAGGGGGACGGCCAGGAGGACGATGAAGGGAAGGAGCAGCGACTCGAACTCCGCCGCCAGCAGCATGTACACGAGGAGGATGGCCAGGAGGAAGGCGAAGGCCAGCCCGCGGAAGCCGCGGCGCATCTCCTCGTTCTCGCCGCCGATTTCCACCCGCAGGCCGTGCGGCGCGGGCGCGGCGGCCAGCGCGGTGCGCACCCGCTCCACCGCCCCGTCCACCCCGCCCGTGGCCACGTCGGCGTGCACCACCACCATCCGCCCCTGTTCCAGGCGGCGGATCTCGCTGGGCCCCGCCGCGTCGTACACGCGCACCACCTCGCGCAGCGGCACGCCGTCCACGCGAAGCTCCTCGAGCGTGGCGGCGGAGCGGCGCTCGGCGTCGGGCAGGCGGACGACGATGGGCACCTTGCGGTCGAACTCCACCAGGTCCGTGGCCGTGGACCCCTTCATGTAGCCTTCCACGGTCTCGGCGATCTTGCGCGGGTCCACGCCCAAGGCGGCGGCGCGCTCGCGGTCGATCTCCACGCGCATCTCGGGCTGCCCCATGTCGGAGCCCACCCGCACGTTGGCCAGCGTGGGCTCGGCGGCCAGCCGGCGCTGCACCCGGCCCGCGTAGGCCATCGCAGAATCCAGGTTCTCGCCCCGCACGCGCACCGCCAGGTCGGCCTCGCCGCCCCCCATCAGCTTGCCGAGTGCCGTGGCCTGCCCGAACTCCGCCGTCACGCTGCCGGGGGGAAACTTCGCCAGCCCCGGGCGCAGCCGCTCCAGCGTGGCGGCCGTCGCCTCGCCGTCCTTCAGGCGTACGTCGAGGACGGCGGTGTTCAGTCCGCTCTCGCGGTCGTCCATCCCCGCGACCGCCAGCTGCCGGCCCACACGGGTGAAGACGGCGGCCACGGCGGGGTCCGCGCGCAGCGTGCGCTCCAGCCGGGCGCTCTCGTCGGCCGTGCGGTCCAGCGGCGTGCCCTGGGGCAGCTCCATGCGCAGGCGGAAGGCGCCCTGGTCCACCTCGGGAAGCACCGAGCGGTCCAGCATCAGCCCCACGGCGACGCCCACCGCCAGCAGGCCGAAGGCAACCGCCATCGTCCGCCCGCGCCGCCGCATCCCGGCCTGCAGGGTGCGCTCGTACAGCGCGGCGAAGCGCGCGAACCCGCGGTCGAAGCCATCCAGCAGGGGCGCGAAGAACCGCCCCACGCGCCCGCCGCCCGCCTTACGCCCCGTATCCCCCTCCCACCGCGCCGCCAAGGCGGGGAGCAGCGTAACGGCGACCACGATGGAGGCGAGGAGCGAGAAGGCGACCGCCATGGCCAGCGCCCCCAGCAGCTCGCCCGCCACGCCTTCGACGTACACGATGGGCCCGAAGACGGCGATAGTGGTGATTGTGGAGGCGGTGATGGCGCGCTGCACCTCTTCGGCCCCCGCCGCGGCGGCCAGGCGGGCCCGCAGCCCCAGCTCGCGGTGGCGGAAGATGTTTTCCAGCACCACGATGGAGTTGTCCATCAGCATGCCCACGCCCAGCGCCATCCCGCCCAGCGACAGGATGTTCAGCGACACGCCGGTGGCGTGCAGCATGGCGAAGGTGGCGATCAGCGAGATGGGGATGGCCAGGGCGATGGCGACGGGGTAGCGCGCCTCGCGCAGGAAGAGGAAGAGGACCAGGAAGGCCATGATGCCGCCCAGGATCACCTCCTGCACGACGTTGGAGAGCGCGTCGGAGATGAAGCCGGCCTGGCTGACGCCCACCTCCAGCTTGACGTCGGGGTACTCGCGGCGAAGCTGCGCAAGGGTTTCGTCCACCTGCCGGGCCACGCGGACGGTGTTGGCGTCTGCGTTCTTGAACACCATCAGCCCGACGGACTCCTGGCCGTTGTAGCGGGCCAGCGACTCGCGCTCGCGGAAGCCGTCGTCCACCGTGGCCACGTCGCGCAGGAGCACGCGCGCGCCGGTGGAATCCAGCGCCGCGCCGTCGCGCCGCAGCGGCACGGCGGCGATCTCGTCGACCCCCTGCAGCTCGCCCAAGGTGCGCAGCGCGTAGCGGTAGCGGCCGCGGCGGATGGTGCCGCCCGGCGCCGCGGCGTTGGCGTTCTTGAGCGCCGTGGCCACGTCCTGCACGGTGAGCCCAAAGCTTTCCAGCTTCCGGGGGTCGACGTCCACGTGGATTTCGCGCTCCACCCCGCCCGTCACCTGGGCCAGGGCCACGCCATCGATCTGCTCCAGCCGCCGCTTGAAGACCGACTCGGACAGCTCCTTGAGGCCGGGAAGGTCGCGCCCGCCGGCGATGGAAAGCGCCAGGACGGGCTCGCTGCGCGGGTCGGTGCGCAGCACCACGGGGCGGGCGGCCAGCTCGGGAAGCTGGTCGCGGATGTTGTCGAGCCGCTCGCGCACGTTCAGCGCGGCGAAATCCATGTCGGTGCCCCACGCGAAGCGCGCGGTGACCAGCGAGGCGCCCTCGCGGGTGACGCTTTCCACCCCCTGCACGCCGGGGACGGTGCTGACGGCCTGCTCCACCGGCTCGGTGATGAACCGCTCCACCTCGGCCGGGGCGGCGCCCGGGTCGGTGGTGTACACGACGAGGCGCGGGTACGCCACGTCGGGAAGCAGGTCGATGGGAAGGCGGAAGAACGACAGCAGGCCCAGGAACACCACGCCCAGGAAGAACATGGCGACGGCCACCGGGCGGCGGATGGCGATGCTCGGCAGCGACATGGGGCGGGGTGCCGTGGTGGATCGAAGGGGTGCGGCCGGTCAGGGCGCCACGGGGCCGCCCACGTGCTCGTCGAGCGTGGCGAGCGCGGCGGCGAACTCGAAGCGGGTGCGCAGCGCGTCGCGCTCGGCGCGGGCCGCGCGCTCCACCGCGTCGGTCAGCTCCATCAGCGTCAGGGCGCCCACGCGGTACTGCTGCTGCGCCAGCTCCAGGCGGCGGCGGTTCAACTCCAACGCCCGCGCGGTCTGTGCCGCGGCGGTGTGCGCGTTCTGCAGCTCCACCACGGCCACGCGCACGTCGCGCTCCACCGTCAGCCGCTCGGCGCGCGAATCCTCGCGGGCCGCGTCGCGCGCCGCGCGGGCGGAGTGGATCTGGTACGACGTCTGGTACTGGGTGAAGAGCGGGATGGAGAGGTCGAACTTCAGCCCGGCGGCCTGGTCCAGCGGGTTCACCTGCACGAGTCCCGAATAGTCGCTGTTGTTCTGGCTGCGGCCCAGGCTGCCGGCCACGCTCAGTCGAGGCCAGCGGGTGGTTTGTGCGGCGCCCAGGCGGTGCTCGGCCTGCTGCTCGGCCAACTGCACCCGCGCCACGCGCGGGTGGTTCGCGACGGCGCGCGACACGAGCGCCGACACATCCAGCGCGGCGGGGTCGAAGAGCGCGGCGGGCGCGTCGGTGAGCACCAGCGGCGGCCCGTCGAGCACGCCCATGGACTGGCGCAGGTCCAACTGCGCCCGCCGCGCATCGCCGCGCGCCTTCTCCAGCGCCTGCTCCTGCTCGGCGACCGTCACCTCGGCACCCAGCACGTCGATGGGGCCGCGCACGCCCACACGCTGCAGGGCCCGGGTAGATTCCAGCCGTTCGCGCGCGGACCTGAGGAGCGCTTCTTCGAGGGCGATGGCCTGACCGGTACGCACCGCTTCCCAGTAGCGGCGCTCCACCTCGCCGCGCACGCGCACCTCCTCGGAGCCGATGCGGGCTTCCGTCGCCTGGTAGCCTGCCTGCGCCGCCCGGCGCTCGCGGAGCCGCTCTCCCCCGTCGAATAGCGTCAGGGAGCGGATGGAGAGTCCCTGGTCGGCGCGGCTGTAGTTGCTTTCCAGCACCTCGTCGCGCACGACGGTTTCGCCGAACTGGTCCAGGCCCGTGAACCGCCGGCTGTAGCCCCCGCTCGCCGCGAAGTCCAATGAAACAATGGGAAGGAAGGCTCCCCGCGCGCGGCGCAGGTCCGCCTCGGCCGTGCCCAGGTCGGTTTGCGCACGCCGGTACTGGGGATTGTTCTCGGTGGCGATGCGCTGCGCCTGGGCCAGCGACAGCGGCATGCTGTCCTGCCCCGCCTGCGCCGCCACGGGTGCGGCGGCCACGAGCAGCGCCGCGAAAAGCGAAAAGGCCTTCATCGGATGGTCCATCGAAAGAGTGTGGAGCGAGCGCGCCGAAGCGGCCCCTCGCCCCCGGCCCTTCCTGCACGGAACTGCCGTGCGGGAAGGGTGGAAGGATCACGGTCGAGCCGCTACGGGCGTCCGCCCTCGGCCTTGGCGTCGTCCACCAGGCGCACGCGCGCGTCGTGGATGAGCGTGTAGTGGCCTTCGGTGAGCACCGTTTCGCCGGGCGCCACGCTGTCGGTGTCGGGGTTGGAGACGATCTCCACGAAGCCGTCGTTCTGCAGCCCCGTGGTCACGTAGCGCCACTTGGCCAGGCCCTCGCTCCCCGAGCCCTCGTACACGAAGAGCATGGTGCGGCGGTCGCGCTCCAGGATGGCGCTGCGGGGCACCATCACGCGGTTGGCGTAGCGCCGCGCCTCCAGCGAAACGCGCGCGTACATCCCGGGAAGGATGCGGCCGCCCGGGTTGGGCACCAGCACGGTGACGCGCGCGGTGCGGGTGCCGCTCTCCACGATGGGGTTGATGGTCTGCACACGGCCGGTGAAGCGCTCGTCGGGAAACGCGGCGAAGCTGACGGTGGCGGTGCGGCCGGCCGTCAGGTGCGCGATCTCGCTTTCCAGCACCTGCACCTCTACCCGGATGGGGTCCAGCGACACGACGGTCATCAGCTCGTCGCCCTGCCGCACCCACTGGCCGGGAACCACCTTCAGCGAAGCGACGCGGCCCGCGAAGGGGGCGCCCAGCCGGGTGCGCGCCAGGTCCAGCCGGGCGCGCCGCAGCCGCACGTCGGCCGCGTCGAGCCCGCTGCGCGCGCGCGCGGCGGCCTGGCGGTCGGCCCGGACGGAGGCGTCGGTGATCTGCTCGTCGAACAGCGTGGCCTCGCGGTACTTGCTCTGCGCCTCGCGCAGCGCCGCCTGAGCCTCTTCCACCGCCAGCGCGTACTCGGCGCCGTCCAGCCCCACCACGCCCTGGCCGGAGCGGACGCCGTCGCCCTCGCGCACGCCCAGCGTTGCGATGCGCCCGTTCACCTGCGCCACCAGCACCGCCTTCTGCCACGCCTCGGCCTGCCCCGCCGCACTGACCGCCATCACCAGCTCGCCGCGCGTGGCTGCCGTTCCCTGCACGGGAATGGCGACGTCGCTGTCGAACGAGGTGGATGCGGAGGTCTGCACCAGCGGCTTCGACCCCTTCTCCGGGGTGCCGGGCGCGGCCTGGGCGTCGCGGGTGCGGTCGTAGATGGCGCCCCCGAGCAGGGCGACGACGAGGGCAGCCACGACGGCGGCGGCGGTGCGTCTTGCTGGCATCATGCAACTCGGCGGGAGAAAGGCGGGGCACCGGGCCTGGACGCCAGTCCAGGGGGCCGACTCCTAAATTTATGCGTGCTAGCGCGCTAGCACAATCGGTCACAAAAGGCGCCACGGCTCGGACGATTGAGTCAGTGCCTGTGGAGTAGATACCTGCGATGCGTCCATGGTTGCCCGCGCTGCCGCCGCCGGGCGCGGCGAGGCGGACCGCCACCGTCCGAGTACGGCCCATCCCCCGGCGACGAACGGAATACGGACCGCTGTCCGTCGTTGGAGCCAGCGAGCGGTCCCGCGTTGTGACTGCCTCCCGGCTGCGGCGCGCGAACTTCCGGACAGTCGTGAGTTGCCGCTGGAAACCTATGGGACGCTCACCTCGAAGGCGCCGACCTGTTGTACCTCGGTTTCTTCGTCGAGTACCACGCCGTAGACCCTCGTGGACGTGAACACCGGTGCCGGGGCCCGGCTGAACTTTGCGGGGACCAGCACAGTGGAGAGATACGTCCCGTTCCGCGTGAATACGTCGTACGCCGAACCCGCTTTTCCCTCGGGCATCCATCGCTGAACCCAGATGCGGCCATCCGTCGCGACGTGCACAGCCAGCACCTCTGGAAGGGTGCGCCTAAGGCGGCCGGTGCGGATTTCTTCCCGACGCCCTCCAGCCGGTCCAGCGGAGCCTGCGCCGCGGCAACTCGCGCGCGCACTGCCTGCACCGGGTCGTGGTACTCGGCCACGCGGGGAAGGGATCGCGCAAACCAGCCGCCGTGCCCTTACGGTCCGCGGTGTACCCCCTTCGACGTACTCGACCTCCACCCCCTGCGGCGCCGGTGGATGGCGATGCCCGCGGCGCCATAGCGGGTCCGTCCCGCCAGCTTGGCCGCCATGGCGCGGGGCAGCCGGTCGGTTCCGCCCTGGACGGAGAACGTGTCGTGGCCGCGCCCGTTGATCGCGAGGTCCCGCAGCATCCCCAGCGCGGATACGTGGTCGATTCCGTCGCCCCACTCGTCCAGGTAGCCCAGCCGCGCGATCGCGATCGCGTTCTCCGAGGCCCCTTGGCGCAGCAGATCGGCGAGGTTCAACGCATCGTACGCCAGCGCCGCTTCGCAATCGCCTCAGAGGGGGGAAAGCGTACGGGACGCTGGCGTTCACCCTCCGTGAGCTCGCCCGCGGCGCGCAACCCGGACTCCAGCTTGGGCACTGCCGGTGCTAGGCGGAAACGCCGCACTTGTCCGGGGCGGAACGTCGCCACAAAACGTCAGCCAGACGCGGCTTCGGCTGAAAAACACTTCGTGTAGGTGCGTTCATTTCCAGCCTACTAGAGTTGCATCCGCGCCGGAATGCTCTTACGTTCCACTACTCGTCACTTCGTGTGCCGCCTTTTTGTAACCTCCCCACCACCAGGCCCTCATGAGCAGGCGAGCTATCGGAACAGGACTGACTTTCATCGTTCTCGCGTTTACAGCAGCATGTACTGACAATCAGGCTCTCCTCCCCACCCCGGCTACCCCTTCGCTATACTACGGCTGGGGTCGGGGCAGTAATTCAGGAGAGTTCGTGATCCACTTCGAACGCCTAGGCCCTGGGACGATCCCATACTTCGGCCAAGCCGGGCTGAGAATTGCCGGGCCGTATACTACACTGAGTTCGTCGCTTTCATGGGATGAGTCCCTTGTAGAAGTCTGGCCACCCTCAGGTGGTTCCGGTGCGATGTTCCTCGACTACGGTCCAAGAACCGGGGAATTCCTCTTTGATTTTCCCGTAAAGAACCTCACCTTCAACGCTCGCCTATATGGCGACCTTGAAATCACCTGCTTCGACGGGAATGGCTCGCAGATCGGTAGCGACTTTGCACCCGGCCCAATTATTTCTCGTGGCGTTATGATGAACTACAACGGCCCCCTGCCGTTCCCGCTCGAGTCTTTGAGCATCCCTGCAGAGGGCATTCGCAGGTGCACGATCAAGTCATATATGGGTATGATCGACGAGATTCGATACACGCGGGATTCAGAAGATCTCGAACTCTCCTGCGCGGGTGATTTGGGGTCCAACCGCGTTACGCGGGCGCAGGAGATTCGTTGCTTGGTCAAGGCGAGTAGCGGAACTGTCCAAGTTCAAGAATGGAGTTTCACTGGGACCGATTCGCACGGGCGGTTGTACACGTCTCCAGAGGAATTCACAACTCCAGATACAACCTGGGGTGGTCAGATGGTTATCAGTGGCACGGTTACCGTCCGTGCGCGGGTCAACGGTGGCGAACTTCTCGACCGATCGGTTCCGGTAACTGTTGAGCCACGTGACTGGCGGGACCGCCAGCCTGATTACAGGTTCGTTCAAACGCCTGGAGATTCCCGGATGGTTATACCGAGCAGAATCGAGTGGGCGGAAGATCTGGGTTTCGCGAGTTGGTTCAGAACGGAACGACCGGGCGATCTGCCCCCAGACGATACGGCTCCCGTCAACGGGGGACCGAACGATGGGCTAGACTACTTCGCGGATAATGCGACTATTAGCTTCTTTGGCTTTTACGTCTTGAATACTCCGGCTATGACGATGGGGAGCGACTTTTACCGGGCTCAAGATCCAAACGCCACGGGGAACGTCACCAGTGGGATCAACTGGTGCCCCCCGATTGTCGTTGCCCGAGAGCTGCCACCAAGGGTGGAACGGCACGAGAAGGAGCACGGCCGCGTGTATGAAGCGGCGCTGTCGCAGAAATTTCCGGCGGCGATCTCAGATCTGGAACAAGCGACATCGTCGGATGTGGCGGACCTGTACGACAAGTACACACAAGCCTGGGACGAACTCGACGGATTCGCCCGAGCGGAATCACTGCTCTTGCATATACGGCCTGGAGGTAATGTAGTACCGAACTACCAAGGCACCCCGTGTGTACTTAAAAATCAACGCGGGGGCGAGCTGAAGAATGCCCCGGCCCGCTAGGAGAAACAACTGATGACGACATCTAAGAGCATCCGACTCCTCGTCGGCGCAATGCTGTTCTGCGCGGCCCCTGCTGCTGGGCAGCGCGACGCGAGGGATCTGCAGGTGAACCACCGGAACGACTGTCGCCTCGCAGCGCAGGTTCTGACTACCGGCCATCCCCATACGAATTGCGCCTGGGCCTTGCATCAGATCTCCGGCTGCGAGGGTGAGGGTCCGGCTGCGCTCGCGACGGTGTGGCAGACGATTACCGGCGGGAGCGAGATAGACGTGCTGGTTTGGTCAAGTTTACGGTTGAAAGATGTTCGGCTTTATCAGCAGTTGAGAGCAACCGCGACGGACCGGTCTCGGCCTGCTGCGGTGCGTGCGGCAGCAATGTTGGTGCTAACCCGCTATACGGACCCCCATAACGCAATTTGGTTAACGGATCTCGTTCCTCCCGATTCGATCGCTCGGATTCCCCTGAAGGGTGGGTCGAGCACCGGGTATTATCCGCTCGACGGTGAGCAGCCGCTGAGCGCCCCGATCGCGGAGTCGGTCCTCGCACTGTTGCAGTCGATCGCTGCTGGGCATACCGTTGAAGCCCCGGAGGTCTGGTACGCGGCGGCTGTTCTGGCGAGGCGGCTAGAAACCGATATCCAGTACGGTCGCGCACAGTAAAGACGTAGTGCGTCCACCCGCTAAAGGTCTCCCGGATGTAGCCGGACCGGCCCGGATGTAGTCGGCCAAGCGAGGGGTCCGGAACCCGGTAGGGTCCGGCCCCGTCGTTTTCACGCGCCCGACGTGGGTGTGAAGGTGACGACCGCCGCCTCGGTAAAGAAGTAGTCGCCAATCCAAATCTTTGGACCGTCGCGGTCGAGAACCCCGAAGCATTCCACCGACTTTGCCTCGTCTTCGTCTTGCTACGTGACGCGGTGCATTTTCGCCTCATCCATCCTCCGTTTCCCCTGTTTGAAGGACACACGTTCCGGAGCCCCGCGCCGCAGTGATGTTCAAGCGTATACGGAACCGCCGGTCGTCAGGTTCGGAGTGCACCGCAGTCTTTACGCTGACTGTATGGCCATTCGATCCGTGGGGGCCGACAGACCGCGTTCCGTCCCTCTTCCGTGCCTCTGACGGATTGTACACCCGTTACGAACGGGGAACCCTACTTAGCTCTCAGGCGCACCTTCGGATTGTTTGACACCCGCTATCGAGGGCACCGACTGGCACGGAGGCACGACGTCTGGTGCTCTGAGGCTGGGGGCTTCCGATTGAGTTCCGACTGGTAAGCTTCGCTCCATCGAGTCTGCGCGGCGATGTACTACGCCACCGCCGATGCCGTTTCGTACCATCAACATGAGGTGAGGTAGCCAGCCCTCAAAGTGGGCGGCCGCCCGCACAATGGCGGTGCCGAGTTCGGCAGGAATGCGGTTAGAATCGGAGGCTTCACGTACCACAACGAGGTATCGAACGAAACGTGATCCCGCGCCTTCGATGGTCGAGGGGGTGAGCTCCTGCTTGGTCGGGGTGCGCGATGAGCTTTGCAACGCCGATCGCCTATAAGTCGCGAGGAGAGGGGCTGCGTTTTTGATTGACAGGGCGAGCGCCAGGGAACAGCGCGCTGTTCCCAACTGCCTCACCGTGAAACCGGAGAACCGAAGTGGCATTCGGGGCCAACCGCCGAAGTAACGGGTGGATGATCTTCGGCCGTTGCTGCGGTCCTGGGCCTGCTGCCACGCCCGTTCTTGGAGGCAGGAAAGTGTACAGCGCGGCTGGTGTCACCCGGCGTCATTCGTGATCTCGTCCGCGGCGCGGAGCCCGGACTCCAGCGCACCGTTCATCCACCCGGGCGAGGTGGAGGTGTGGTCGCCCGCGAAGTGCACGCGGCCCTCGGGCGTGGCCAGGTGCGGAAGGAAGCGTCGCACCTGCCCGGGGCGGAACCAGGCGTAGTCGCCCCGGGACCACGGGTCGCCGTCCCAGGCGTACGACGCGCCGCGCTCCAAGTGCCGCCGCAGCCCGGGGTAGATGCGCTCCATGTGCCCGGCCGCGAACGAGACGCGGTCTGCTGGCGCCATTCGTTCCACCTCCCGCGCCCGCGCGCCGGTGATGAACGCTTCCAGGATGCCGCGCTCGCCCGGCTGGCCGCGGCTGGCTTCGGCTGCCAGCATGATGGGCAGGTCCGTCGGCGTGCTTGCGGGGGCGTCCTCGTCCCAGAACCGGCGTCCAACCTGCAGGTACACGCGCGTCACCGAGGTCGAGGGCAGTCCGTGGATGGCGGCCTGCTTCCCCGCCGTCCACGGGGGAGATGCCCGGACGGTGCGCAACGCGGGGAAGGGGATCGCGCAAACCAGCCGCCGTGCCCTCACCGCTCGCAGGGTGCCCCCTTCGACGTACTCCACGTCCACGCCCCTGCGGCGCCGACGGATGGCGGTGACCGCGGCGCCGTAGCGGATCCGTTCCGCCAGCCGGGCCGCCATGGCGCGAGGCAGCCGGTCGGTTCCGCCCTGGACGGAGAACGTGTCGTGGCCGCGCCCGTTGATCGCGAGGTCGCGCAGCATTCCCAGGGCGGATATGTAGTCGATCCCGTCGCCCCACTCGTCCAGGTAGCCCAGCCGCGCGATCGTGATCGCGTTCTCCGAGGCCCCCTCGCGGCGCAGCAGATCGGCGAGGCTCAACACATCGTACGCCAGCGCCGCTTCGCTCGGCCACGAGGGATGCGCCGGGTCGCCCAGGCGCTGGATCAGCGGCCCGAGATACCGCTCCTGGAGCGCGCCGGGCGACATGCCCTGCTCGGCGGGGGGAAGCGGCAGCGGCCATGGAACGCGTCCCTCCGGATCCGCGCGGACGAGCCGGCCCGCCACGTGGAACCACTGGCTCCCCGCGCGGCGCCGGTCGAACGCGGGAACGAGCGGCACTCCGTGCTCGCGCGCGAAGGTGATCGTGTGATGGTGGTGCGCGGGCACGAAGACCGCGCCCGCCTCGGCGTACAGCCCGTCGTCGAAGGGCTCCCGCAGCGTCAGCACCCGTCCGCCGGGCCGCCCGCGCGCCTCCAGGACCAGCACCTCGTGCCCGCTCCGCTCCAGCTCCCGTGCCGCGGCCAACCCGGCCAGCCCCGCGCCCACCACCAGGATCTCCACCGAACTCGGGGCCGTCGCGGCGGCCGCCCCGTCCCTGCACCCCGCCGCCCAGGCTGCCGCGGCCAGCGCCGCGGCATGGTGGAGGAACGCGCGGCGGCTGAGCTGGCCCTCACCGTCCGCCGCCCGCGCCTGGTCAGCGCCCGCCGGCGAGCACCCAGCGCTCAAGCTCTTCCTCCGTGGGCAGGCCGGGGCGCAGCTCCCCGTTCACGATGAGGGACGGGGTAACCTCCAGCCCCAGCTCGGCTGCCACCCGCGCGTCGCGCTCCACCGCCGCCGCGTGCCTGCGTGAGTCCACGCACTGGCGGAAGGCAGGCAGGTCGCGCAGCCCCGCGTCGGCGGCGAACGCCTCCCACGCGCGGGTGCCGATGGAGTCCTGCCGCGCGAAGAGAGCGTCGTGGTACGCGTGGAAGCGGCCCTGCTCGGCCGCGCATTCCGACGCCATTGCGGCGGTGCGGGCGTGCGGGTGGATGGCGTCCAGTGGAAAGTGCCGGAACACGACGGCGACGCGGTCCGGGTGCCGGCGCCTGACGTTTTCGATGACCTCCTGCGCGCGGGCACAGAACGGGCACTGGAAGTCGGAGAACTCCACGATCTTCACCGGGGCGTCGGGGCGGCCCATCACCTGGCCCGTCTGCGCCAGGGCGACCGCGTTCTCCAGCTTCCGGGGCCGCGGGTCGGGTCCCGGCGC
Organism: Longimicrobium sp.; assembly: GCF_036388275.1. Lineage (NCBI taxonomy): Bacteria > Pseudomonadati > Gemmatimonadota > Longimicrobiia > Longimicrobiales > Longimicrobiaceae > Longimicrobium > Longimicrobium sp. Next base: position 25,586 of record NZ_DASVSF010000100.1, on the reverse strand, counting down.
CGCGGCGGCGGACGGGAGGAACTCGCGTTTGACCACCGCCGCCGTGATCAGCACGGCGCAGGTGACCAGCACGCCGGTCACCAGGGTAGAGGTGAGCTGATTTCTCGTCATTGCCCCGCCTTTGCCACTGTGGCGCCGGGAGTGGAGGTGAGCTGGTAGACCACGATGGATTCCACGTCGTTCTCGTCGCGGGCCACGGCGTACGCGCGGTCTCCGCGCACGGTGCCGAGCGTGACGCTCTGGGGCAGGCGAAGCGACCCGAGTCGCTGTCCGGAAGACCCAAGAACCAACCATTCCAGGTCGGCGTCGTCACTGGCGGGCGTCAGCGCCACCCACAGGCGTTCCTGGTCATCCACGAAGAAGCTCTGGAACGCAGGCCAGGTACGGGTGCGGGTACCTTCCAGCGCGCGTCGGACCGTTGCCGCGGAGAAACGATCTTTCGACAGCTTCTGCACCACGCTGTCGAGTTCCTGGCTAGAAACAGCTCGCGGCGTATGCGGGACGTGAAACTCGCGCAGGCGCCGCCCGTCCAGTCCGTAGGCGGAAAAGCGGAGCGAGTCGGTCCACCCGTGATACACCACACCGCGGCGCGACAAAGCGAATACGCTGTGCCGCGCAAACGGGTAGTGGAGCACGCCCCGACCCTCGACGTTGTCTATGTTGAGCATCTGCATCTCTGGCATCAGCACCAGTGAGTCGCGAACGACGGAGCCGTCAGGGTTGAGCAGGCGCAGCACTTCGGCGGGTGCCACACCCTTCTTGCGCTCGGGCACGTCGCCGCGAGCCGTTTTGAACGCAGCGACAATTTGGCCTCGCCCGCCAGCGGGCCGTGCCCAGTACGGGAGCGTGGTCTGGCCGCTGGAGATCTGGGTGGAGTACGCCGGCTTGGCGGAGCCGGGCGGGTACACGGTGATGCGGCGCAGTCCCGGGTCATAGACGAAGACGCTGTCGCGGGCCAGGGCGGTGACCGTGGCGATGTACTGGAACTCGCCCGGGCCATGTCCCTGACGGCCGATGCGCCGCTCGACTGTCGCGTTGGGCGACAGGACGACGACTTCTCCACCGTCCCCGACCAGGATGCGACCGCGGCTGTCGACGTCCACGGCAGAGATCCCGCCGAACTCGACGGTGCCGAGTGTACGGGCCACTTCGACAGCTCCATAGACGCTGCCGGGCGCTGCCGCCGCGTTCGTCTCGGGTTCCGCGCAGGCGATGATGCCAATTGCCAGGGCGGGCAGGAGCGCTGTTCGGCCGAACCCGGGGCCGGCAGCGCACGGTTGTATGGGCATGATGGTATCCAGACTGGATAGGCGGGTGCCGGCGCTTGCCGGCACCCGCAGATGAGGTTACACGCGCTGGCAGCCGCCGGCGTCGATGCGGCAGCCGTAGCCACCCTCGAAACAGCAGAACTGCTTGGTGTCGAGGGAGCTGCAGCACGCGCGAATCTTCAGGTCGGGAAACAATACCATGGTCGCCTGCGCAGGGCGGGCGAACGACAGCCCGCCAGCCATGATGATCGCAGCGGCGAACAGGTTGATCTTGCGGTTCATCGAATTTCCGCAGGTAGAAGGGTTTGGAGGTGATTACGACCTCGTCAGAGCGCGCCGCAGCCGGTCGCCGTCACCTGGCAGCCGCCCAGATGGCAGCAGGTGCTCAGGACCTTGTCGAACCCGAAGCGCACGTCCCGGTACTCGCAGCAGTAAAGGACGGGCGCCGCCTTGTACGTCGCGTTCGCCGGGGTCGGGGTGCCGAGCACGGTGCCGCCCGCGGCGATGACGGCGAGCGCGGCCATGTGGAGCTTTTTCATCACGCACCTCACGAAGTGGTGGGGAAGGGCGCGCACGCTTGTCGCGCGCGCCCGCGGCCGGCGCACCCTGCGCGGCCGCAACAGCGGGAGCCCTGCCCGATCCTGGCTCTGGCGCCGGCGCGCGACGGCCTTGTGCTGGCCGCGCCGGCTCTCGTCGTCTTCCCTGCCACCCCGCGGGGCCTTGTGGCGCGGCCCCGGTGGTCCCCCGAGCTGTGTCGTCGCTCCTTGCGGTGTCCAGAAACTTGGGTCGGAAAACAGTTCTCCTGCAGGCGCGTGTGCCCAATGCCTGCCGTGCAGGCGCTCGTGGTGCCGTACCGCGCCTCGCCGGCCGGCAGGCGGCGCCAGGGGCGGAGGTGATCGAGCGTGGGACTCGCCTGCCTCCCGGATGGGCCCTATCGCGAGGGCCGCATCGGAACGCGGGCGCAAGGTGCGTGTGGCACCGCTCGAACTGCAAGAACTATCTGCAATTGTCGCTCGGAATGGGCCAGAGGCGCGCAGGCGCGTACCACATTGGGCGGCGCGGGTGTGGTTTTTACCCTTCCTGTTTCCGCGTCGTGCGAAATGGCACCGGCGCGGCGACACGACGCAATGGGGGCGGCTCACCAGAGCCGCCCCCCAGGCACACGCACCCACTCAAGCCCGCCCTCGTCCTCGTCAGGTGCCGCCGGCAGAGGTTCTCCCTGCCGCGATCATGTCGTCTGCCGTCCCCGCGGTCCCATCTTGCCTCGTCGGCGGGGCACCCCCGGCCGGCGCCTGCTTCGCCAGCCGCCGCGCGCGGTTGCGGTCCAGCTCGGCCTTGAGATTTGCGTAGACGGAAGGATCCACCGGCAGCATCACCTCGCGCAGGCGGTTCAGCGGGCGTCGTACGGTGCGGGCGCCCAGGTCGCGCAGCAGGTCGTCGACGTAGTGGAAGGTGAAGGGGATGATGCACGTGCCGCTGGCCACGCCCAGCGGCCGGTTCTGGCGCACCCACGCCCATTTCGCCTCCATGTGGGCCAGCATGGCGTTCCGCGGCGGAAGGCGAAGCTCGCCCATGAACCAGCGCGCGGCCCACCGGGCGCCGATCTCCGACGTGAGCTGGCTGTACAGGCTGCTGTTGTATCCCACGAACGCCAGCCGCGGCACGTCGGGGTGCACCAGGTTCCGGTACAGGTGGAACACGCCCTCCTGGTCCTGCACGGTCCGCTGCACGGACTCGTCCAGGAACGACGCGTGCTGGCGGAAGCCGGTCGCGCAGACGACCACGTCCGCAGGCAGCCGCTCGCCCGTGTCCAGCTCCACCTGGCCCGGGTGAAGCGCGCGGACGCCCGCCCGGTGCGCGGCGATGCGGCCGTCGCGAACCGCGGCGTAGAATCCGTCCGTGGCGAGCCCCAGCGAGCAATTCACCACGCGCTCGATGCGCTCGCGCGGCACCATGCCGCACGCGTCCAGGTGGTGGCTGGCGCGCAGCAGCCGCTCCACGCCCCGCCAGAACAGCCACACCGCGGGCGCGCCGACGGTGTGCATCACCTTTTCCATTCCGCGCAGCTCGCGGTCCCGGAAGAGCATCTCGCTGAACCGCGTGGTGAGCACATAGCGCAGCGGCACGATGCCGAAGAACTTCTTGGGCATCTTCCAGCTCGGGGTGCGGTACGCCATGGCCGTCCGCGCGGCCGCGCCGGCGGCAGCCACGGCCACGTCGCAGGCCGACTTGGCACCCCCGATCACCACCACCGACTTGCCCCGCACCTGCTCCGGGTCGCGGAACCCGGTGGAGTGGAGCACGGTGCCGCCCGTGTCGGCGAAGGCGTGGCGACCCGCCAGCTCCGGCACGTGCGGCGTGCTGAACGTGCCGTTGCAGACGCAGAGAAAGTCGAACGCCTCCACGCGCGCGTCGCCCCCGTCCAGCGCCCGCGAGCGCACCGTCCATCCGTCCGCGCGCGGCGCGGCGTGCTCCACGGCGGTGCGGAAGCGCACGTGCTCCGTTACCCCGAACCGGTCCGCGTACGCCGCCAGGTACGCCTGCACCTGCGCTCCCGTGGGGAACTCCGGGTAGCCGCGCGGCATGGGGAAGTCGGAAAAGGCGTAGGTGTCGCGCGGGTTCTGCGTGTGCACGCCGGGGTAGCGGCGGGTGCGCGCCCACACGCCTCCCACCTCGTCCTCCGTCTCGAACAGCGTAACCTGGAACCCTTCTTCGAGCAGGGTCTTGGCGGTGACCAGCCCGCTGAGCCCCGCTCCGATGATGGCGACGCGCGGCATGGGTGCCTCCGTTGGTGGAAAGGTGCGAACCTCCTCCTGGAGTGAGACGCACGAGAGTGCCCGGTTCTGAACCGGTTTGCGGTTAAGAGCGGATTAGGGCGCCCTCTTGTTTCCGCGCGGCCATCACCGCACTTTCTGGCCGTCTTCCCCACCCGCCGCTTCCTTCCCGTCGCGATCCACCATGCGCACGCACCTTCCCAAGCTGGCCTGGGCCGCCGTCGCCGTGCTGGGCGCCGTGGCGCTGGGCACCATGGCCCTTCACCGCGGCGAAACCATCAACGCCGCCTGGCTGGTGATCGCCGCGGTGTGCACCTACGCCGTGGCCTACCGCTTCTACGCGAAGTTCCTGGCCACGCGCGTCTTCGAGCTCGACGCGAACCGCGCCACGCCCGCCGAGCGGCTGGACAACCACGTGGACTTCGTGCCCACCAATCGCTGGGTGCTCTTCGGGCACCACTTCGCGGCCATCGCGGGGGCGGGACCGCTGGTGGGCCCCGTGCTGGCGGCGCAGTTCGGGTACCTGCCGGGCACGCTCTGGCTGATCATCGGCGTGGTGCTGGCGGGCGCGGTGCAGGACTTCGTCATCCTGTTCGCCTCCATGCGGCGCGACGGAAAGTCGCTGGGGCAGATGGCGCGCGAGGAGATCAACACCACGGCGGGGTTCATCGCCATGGTGGCCGTGCTTTCCATCATGGCCATTCTCCTGGCCGTGCTGGCGCTGATCGTGGTGAACGCGCTGGCGCACTCGCCGTGGGGGCTGTTCACCATCGCCTGCACGGTGCCCATCGCCCTGCTGATGGGGTGGTGGATGCACGCCTTCCGCCCCGGCCGCGTGGGCGAGGCGTCGGCCATCGGGGTGGCGCTGGTGCTGGCGGCGACGGTGGGCGGCCGGTGGGTGGCGGAGAACCCGGTGCTGGCCGACTTCTTCACCGTCGAAAAGACGACGCTGGTGTGGCTGATGGCGGGCTACGGCTTCGTGGCGTCCGTCCTCCCGGTGTGGGTGCTGCTGTGCCCACGCGACTACCTGTCGACGTTCCTGAAGATCGGGACCATCGTGGCGCTGGCCGCCGGCATCCTGGTGAGCCTGCCGACCATCAAGATGCCGGCGATGACGCAGTTCGTGGACGGCACCGGGCCCGTGTTCGCGGGCAAGCTGTTCCCGTTCGCCTTCATCACCGTGGCGTGCGGCGCCATCAGCGGCTTCCACGCGCTGGTGGCGTCCGGCACCACGCCCAAGATGCTGATGCGCGAGACGGATGCGCGGCTGGTGGGCTACGGCGCCATGCTGATGGAAAGCTTCGTGGGCGTGATGGCGATGGTGGCGGCGGGGATCCTGGACCCCGGCGTCTACTTCGCCATCAACGCGCCGGCGGGAGTCGTCGGCGGAACGCTGCAGGAAGCGACGCGGACGATCGCGGCGTGGGGATTCGTCGTTACGCCCGAGCAGATGCAGGGCCTGGCGGCGTCCGTAGGCGAGGAGTCGCTGATGGCGCGAACGGGTGGCGCGCCGTCGCTGGCGGTAGGGATGGCGCAGATCTTTTCGGGCGTCATCGGCGGGTCGGGGCTGATGGCGGTGTGGTACCACTTCGCCATCATGTTCGAGGCGCTGTTCATCCTCACGACCATCGACACCGGCACGCGCGTGGGCCGGTTCATGATGCAGGAGATTTTGGGCCACGTGTACAAGCCGCTCGGGCGTACCTCCTGGTATCCCTCCATCATCCTGTCCAGCGCGCTGGTGGTCGGTGGATGGGCGTACTTCCTGTACCAGGGCGTGGTAGACCCGCTGGGCGGCATCAACAGCCTGTGGCCGCTGTTCGGCATCAGCAACCAGCTGCTGGCCGCCGTCGCGCTGTGCGTGGGAACGACGGTGCTGATCAAGATAGGCAAGGCTCGCTTCGCCTGGGTGACGCTGGGGCCGCTGGCGTGGCTGGCGGCGGTGACGTTCACGGCGGGGTGGCAGAAGGTGTTCGCGGCCGACCCCAAGCTGGGCTTCCTGTCGCAGGCCCGCGCCATCGACGCCGCGCTGGCGGAGGGGCGGCTCCCCGCAGCCGCGAAGACGGTGGAGGCCGCGCAGCAGATGATGTTCAACGCGCGGCTGGACGCCGTCGTGGCCCTGGTGTTCATGGGCGTGGCGGTGATGGTGATCGTGGTCTCCATCCGCGAGTGGATCCTGCTGGTCCGCAAGCGCAAGCCCATCGTGATGCACGAAGCCCCGTTCGTGCCGACGGCGCTGGGGCTGGCGGGGGACTGAGGCGTGGAGCCCGCGTGGACCCGACCCTCCAACCCGAGGTGGAATCCATCTCGCCAGAGCCCCCCCGGCCCGGGACGATCGTGTGCGGCAACTGCTCCACGGCGAACCCGGCGGGCGCGGCCTACTGCGCCAACTGCAAGAACTTCCTGCCGCGCCGAGCCAGCGGAGCCAGCCCAGCCAGACGGGCGCCTTCCGCCCGCCCCGTGCTGGGCCTGCTCTGCGCGCTGGTCGCCGCGGGCGCCACCCTGCTGGTGGTCAGTCCGGGCATGATGATCATGCTGTTCGTCAGCGGGTTCGTCCCCGTGCCGCATGGAGGAGGGCCCGCCTCCACGTTCCTGCTGCTCCTCGGTTTGGGCGTGTGGATCGGGCTGGCCGTCTGGGCGGGAAACCGTGCGTACTGGTCGATCGCTGATGGTGCATCGCCGTGGCCGTACGTCGTCGGGGCGGTCGCGGTCGGCGCGGCTGGATGGATGGTGTGGACGCGCCTGGCTGGGGACTGAGGGGACGGCGCCCTCCCGGACCTCCGGGAGGGCGCCCGCGTCACCCGGTTAGAAGTTGATGAAGTTGCTGGGCCAGTAGCCGCCACCCGGGTACAGGCGGCGCGTGCCGTACGAGTAGGCGCTCCAGTTGTACTCCTCGATCAGGATGCTGCCGTCGTCGTACACGGCGCTCACGTACGCCACGTGCCCGTAGCCCCCCACGCCACCCACGTTCCGGTTCCACTGCGCGATGCGACCTACGGCGGGAGTGCCCGAGATCGCCACGCCGGACGCACGCGCGGCATCGTCCCACATGTGCGCGTCGCCGAAGTGCTCGCCCAGGTACATGTTGGTGAACGTCTTGCCCGTGCGCGTGCCGTTCCAGTTGATGCGGTGCGCCGCGAACGAGGTGCACTGGCGGTTGTAGAAGTTCCATCGGTCCACGCCGCTGGTGCTGGAGTTACGGTACGGATAGTCGTCGCGCCGGCAGGGGCGGGCCACCTGCCGGTCGCTTCCCGTGAGCACGTTCGCGTCGGCCACCCACGAGCCGTTCCCCAGCCGGTCCCAGACCACGCTGGTTCCGTAGTGGCCGGACACGCTCTCGCCCCACGAGGTACAGGAGATGTTCACTCCCGCGCCGCCAGCGACGGAGCCCTCGACCGCGTAGTCGGTGCTGGGGCCTGCCCGCAGGTTGTAGGGGCCGCCGGGCGCCATCTGGGCGCTGACGCCGGTGGGCAGGACGTATTTGCGCGCCGCCACCTCCGGGGAGCGAAGAGATGGGTCGGTGACGGCATCGCCGCAGCCGGCGAGCGCGAGCGACGCCAGGGCGGCGGCGGTGAAACGAGTCCAGTTGAGCATCGTCTTCTCTCGGAAGTGGCGGGGGAACCAGCGGTCACCGCGCGGACGGCGCGGCCGGCGACGGGGACGGGCGCGCAGCCAGCCATACCGGGGCCCAGTTGGGGCCGGGCGCGTGGGTGATGCGGGTAGGCTTGGTGCCGTCGGCGCGGGCCACGTACACCTGGGCGCTGTCGCCGCGGGTGAGCGTGAACGCCAGGTAGCGCCCGTCCGGCGACCAGGCGGGGTCTTCCAGCGACCCCAGCCCGCGGGCGCGCACCTCGCCCTTGAAGCCCGTCGTGACGTCGCGGATGAGGATGCGGGACGGCTCGTTCCCCTTTCGCCGCACCCACGCGATGCCGAAGCCCTGCGGCGCCCACGCCGGCCGGTCTTCCATCACGTGCGGGTCGAGCGGTTCCTCCGAAAGCCGGCGCGTCTCCCGGCCGTCGGGGTAGCTCACGTACACCCGGTCGCTCCCGTCGCGGTCGCTGAGGAAGGCGAGCAGGCCGCCGTCCGACGACCAGCGGGCTCCCCACTCGTCACGCGGGGTGTGGGTGATGCGCTCCTGGCCGCTGCCGTCGGGGCGCATGCGGTACAGCTCCGACACGCTGTCGCGGCTGGAGCCGAAGACCACCCAGTCGCCACGCGGCGACACCACCGGCCGGAAGTTCCCCTCGGGGTTGGCGGTGAGCGCGCGCACCTGCCCGGTGGCCCGGTCCAGGCGGTAGATGTCGCGATAGCCGTCGCGGGTGTTGCTTTCGTAGACCAGCCAGCGGCCGTCCGGCCCCCAGCTCGGGTTGCGCATCAGCGCGCCGCGCGGACCCAGGGGACGCAGCGGCCCGCTTCCGTCGGTCGCCATCCAGAAGCGCTCCACCCGCGACGGGCCCTCGCCCTCCAGCGAGATCACCAGCAGCCCCGAGCCGTCGGGAAGCGGGTCGCCGGCGAAGTCCTGCGCCGGGCGGGCCGTCAGGCGCTGCTCACCGGCGCCCGTGGGGCGCACGGAGTACAGCTCCTTGTTGCCGTCGCGTTCGGCGATGAAGACGATGCGCCCCGCGATCCCTTCGCGCTCGGCCAGCGAGAGCGTGTCCGCGGGGTCGGCGGGGGGAAGGGCAGCCGCGGGCGGGGCGGCCGGGCGGTTGGGGGCGGCGCCGGCATCCGTACCGCACCCCGCCACGACGAGGGCCAGGGCGCAGACCGGGAGTGCTCGCGAGAAGTTGGGCATGTACACTCGTGGGAGGGCTTCGCTGGTTGCCATCGGTCCGGCGTGCGGCGCGGCCGGCCCGAAGTTCCGGACCGGCCGCGCTTTCACCGTTGCCTTGCTACTGGATCCGCACCGCGTCGGCGATCACCACGTAGCCGGCCGTGGTCCACCGCGAGAGCGAAACCTTGTTCCAGCCCGCCGAGAAGCTGTAGCTGCCCAGCGACTGCCAGGTGCCGCCACCCGTCTGCTGGTTCACCGAGCGGCGTCCCAGCTCGGTGCCGCTGGCGTTGTAGATGATGTACGGCGCGGTCGTCGAGCGGTTGGTGCCGGAGGTATACCACGCGGACACCGCCTTGGTGGCGGCGGCCGGCAGGTAGAACTCGAAGTTCGCCGGGTCGCTCACCGCCGCCGTGCTCGCATGGTAGTATCCCGTGCCGTAGTAGCCGCCGGTGCCGGTGGACGCGATCCAGTTGCCCGAGACCGAGAAGCGGGCGTCGGTGCCGGGGCTGCCGGTGTTGCTGTCGACGGTGATGGCCGGGCTGGTGCCGCCGCCCACGCAGCTGTTGATCCGGCTCATGTAGTCCGCCCACGGGAAGCCCTGCCCGGGGTCGTGCGCGCGGTTCACCGGGTCCGGCTGGTAGTGGCCGATGATGTGGTCGCGATCACGGATGATGGCGCGGCTCTTGACGATGTCGCAGGTGAGCGTGACGGAGGTGTTGTACTGCACCGCGGGCCACGGACCGTAGCCGTTGCTGCCGTACGAGAAGCCGCCGTGCTCAATGCCCACCGAGCGCGGGTTGGTGGGATACCCCTGCCAGTACTTGCCCACGTGCCAGGCGGTGTTGTCTTCGTCCACCAGCTGGCGCACTTCGGCGACGCCGCCGCCGACGTCCGTCTGCCCGACGACGTAGTGCGCCGACACGCCGGACTGGGTGCTGGTGAGCCAGCTCCAGCAGCCGCTGTAGTTTCCGGCGCAGGTGTGGATGACCACCAGCGCGGTGGAGTACCCGGAGCGCCCGGAGGTGTAGTTGGGCGACGGGGTCCAGATGGCCGGGCCGTACTCCGTGGTGTACCGCGGGCCGGCCGGGAGCACCGCCGGGGCCACCCGCACGCCGGGATGGGCGGCGAGCGATGCCTGCTCGGCGTCGTTCACGCCCACGCGCAACGCGCGGTACACGCCGTTGGACACGTAGCCCGCGCGGGCCTCTTCGTTGGCGATGCCGCTGAAGCTCGCCACGGCGGGCTCCCAGGCCGCCAGGTCCGAGCCGGCTACGCCCTGCGCCTTGCCTTCGGCGCGAAGCAGTGCCGCGCCGGCGCGGATGCTGGCTTCGGTTTCGGTGCGGGCGGCGGCCAGGCTCACCCCGGCCAGCCGGGCGCCGCGCTCCAGGCGCTCGCCCCGCAGCGCGAAGATCCCGTATGCGGGTGCCAGCCCTTCCATGTCGCTGTGCTCCCCCCGGGCGAACTGCCACCCCGTTTCGGTAAAGGAAACAGCCTTGAGCAGGTCGACCGGCACCCCGAACTCGGCCGCGGCGCGCGCGAACATGGGGTCGAGGCGCAGGTCGGCGGAGGTCGGCTGCTCCTCTGGCTGCACCGATGGGGTGGGGGCGTCGCAGGCGGCAAGTGCCGCGGCGGCGCAGACGGCGGCGGCCAAGGTACGGGCGGTTCGCATAGGCGTCCGTTCGGTACGGGTTCCCCCGGGGCAGGGTGCCGTGGGGGGTAGTGCCCGCCGCTGCACAGCCGGGACCCGCGCTCGGGGGCGGCGAGTGGAGCCTGCAAGCCTCGCCGGGCCAGCCCGTTGCAAGGAATTTCCAACTTTTGCTCTCGTGCGGTCCATTGCACCGGGATGGGGCGGCGTGCACCAGATCGGTGCAACGCGACGGCCGATACTACGCGCGTTCCCGGACCGGCTTCAGGGACCCTGGCGTGCGCCAGGGCCCGTCACTGTCTCGTCGTTGCGCCTGCTCGCGGCTTCTACCGTGGAGGGGTGGAGGCGCCGGAGCCGGAGCGCAGCCACGCCTCGCGCAGGCGCAGCTGCTCGGGGGTGGCGTTGGGGTTCGGAACCAGCCGCTGGGGCAGGCCGCGCTCGTCTTCCACCAGGTCGATGCCCAGGAGCGCATAGGTCTCGCGCACCGGCGGGCGCTCGGCGCGGTCGACGTAGCGCGCGAAGAAGTCCAGCACCTCCGGCGAGGTACGCGCGGCGATGATGGCGTAAAGCGAATCTTCCGGGAACGGGCGCCGCGGGCCGTACTCGCGCGACAGGTCCAGCATCAGGTCGCGCAGGCCGTGCCGCCCGTCGGAGAGCCGCAGCAGGTGGATGTCCAGCAGCCCCGCGACGACGGCGCCGCGCTGGTAGATGTTGCCGTACTGCCGCGCGCCCGCTTCCGTGAACGACGTCAGGGCGAGCTGCTTGAGCGAGAAGGTGGTGTCGTACCGGGTGCGGTCCGTCCGCATCTTGCCCACCACGTTGCCCAGGTACTGGTCCAGCGACATCAGCCCGCCGTCCAGCTGCATCTTTTCCGACGCCCACTCCGTCACGCCCTCGTACAGCCAGACGTGCGCGGACGGCACCGGCGTCTGGAAGTTGAAGTGCTCCACGATCTCGGAGTGGATGTTCAGCGGCGCGACGATGTGAAAGAACTCGTGCGCCGCGATGTCCGTCACCTGCTCGCCCACGCGCGACGTGTACGGGACGTCGGGGAGCACGTATTCCGAGCTGTAGCTGTGCTCCCACGCGCCCATCGCCTGCCCCTGGCGCTGCGGGGCGAAGCGGAAGAGGAACACGTACCGGTCCACCGGCAGGCGTCCCAGGAACGTGCCCGCCGCGGTGAGCGTGCCCTGCATGGCGTCGCGCAGCTCGTTTGCGGTGATGAGTTGCGACGGCGAGTGCGCCGCTATGCGCACCGGCACCCCGCCCACCGTCAGCGTGGACGTGGTGAGGCGCGCGCCCAGCAGAAAAGGCGAGTCCACCGCGTGGTCGTAGCTGTCGGCGCGGTAGCCGTCCGGGCCCGCGACCAGCGGCGTCTCCACCGTCCACCCCGGGGGCGCTTCGAAGTGGATGAACACCGGCTGCGCCTGCATGCCGCGCGGATAGCCGAGCATGGCGTGCGCGTTCAGCAGGGCGTGGTCGGCCTCGATGGCGGTGCCGGCCATGGGATAGATGGGAAATTCGGTCACCGGCGTGTTCCAGGTATCCAGCACCTGGTACGTCACCGTGCGCACGCGCCGCGGGTCGCCGAACACCCACGCGTTCTCCGACTGCTTGCGCACCGCCACCGGCCGGCCGCGCGCGTCCATGGCGCGCAGGTCGCGCACGAAGCGCCCGATGTTCATCGTCTGGTACGTGCCCGGCGCCGTCGCCGCGAACTGGAAGACGCTGTCCCGCGCCGCGAGCGAATCCACCCGCAGCGTGATGGTGGCGCGATGCGTGGCGGGATCATCGATGTCCACCGTGTAGCGCAGCTGCGCCGCGGCGGGTGCGCTGGTGGCGAGAAGCAGCGCCGGGACGATGCGAACGAGGGAGTTCATGGCCGCCGGGGGACGAGGGAGAGTGAACAGCCGGGTCAGGTATGCTAAATATATAGCACATCCGCTACGATTGCACGGATTGCAACGCGGCGGGGCGGACACGAGATTGGACGCCGATGCCCGCCCATTGGTTTGCCCCTCACGCTCAATCCAGCCGAACGACATGACACGCACGCGGGGGGACGGGTGAACGGCGCGATCGACCTGGCCGTGGTGCTGGCGTACGTGGCGTTCGTCGCGGTGCTGGGCACCGTCCTCGGCCGCCAGCAGAAGGACGCGCAGGACTACTTCCTGGCCGACCACTCCATTCCGTGGTGGGCCGCCTGCTTTTCGCTCGTGGCGACGGAGACCAGCGCGCTCACCGTGGTCAGCGTGCCGGCGACGGCGTACACGGGCGACCTGTGGATGCTGCAGCTGGCCGCGGGATACCTGCTGGGCCGCATCGCCATCTCCGTCTTCCTGCTCCCCGGCTACTTCCGCGGCGAGATCGCCACGGCGTACGTGCTGCTGGAGCGCCGCTTCGGCCAGGACGCGCGGCGGCTGGCGTCGCTCGTGTTCCTGGTCACCCGCGTGCTGGCGGATGCGGTACGCATCTTCGCCACCGCCATCCCGCTGGGGCTGATTACGGGGATGCCGGTGTGGGCGTCCATCCTTTCCATCGGCATCTTCACCCTCGTCTACAGCTACTACGGCGGGCTGCGCGCGGTGGTGTGGGTGGACGTGGCGCAGATGTTCATCTACATCGTGGGCGGCATCGCGGTGCTGTGGGTGGTGCTGGGGCTGATCCCCGGCGGGTGGGGCGGGCTGGTGCAGGTTGCGGGCGACGCGGGCAAGCTGAAGGTGATTCACCTGGACGGCGGGTTCTCTCAGGCCAACTGGCTCTTCACGGGCCTCATCGGCGGGGCGTTCCTGACGATGGCGTCGCACGGGGCCGACCACCTGATCGTGCAGCGGCTGCTGGCCTCGCCCTCGCTGCGGGACGCGCGGCGCGCCATCATCGGCTCGGCGGTGATCGTCATCGGCCAGTTCGCCCTGTTCCTGCTGATCGGGGCGGGGCTGTGGGTGTTCTACGAAGGGCGGACGTGGGACACGCCGGACGCCATCTTCCCCCGCTTTACGCTGGACCACCTGCCGCCGGGCATCTCGGGCCTCGTCGTGGCCGCCATCCTGGCCGCCGCCATGTCGTCGTCGCTGAACGCGCTGGCGGCCGTGTCGGTGCACGACCTGTACGTGCCGCTGCGGGGAAAGAAGGACGAGGCGCACCTGCTGGCTGTCGGCAAGCGGTTCACGCTGCTGTGGGGCGTGGTGATGATCGCGGTTTCCCTGGCCTTTCAGCTGATCGCCAAGGGAACGCCGCTGGTGGTGATCGCGCTGCAGATCGCCTCGTTCACCTACGGCGGGCTGCTCGGCGGGTTCCTGCTGGGGCTCATTTCGAAGCGTGCGGACGGGCGCGACGCGGTGACCGGCATGGGGGTTGCCGTCGCGGGGATGACGCTGCTCTGGGCGCTCCAGCAGTTCGGGGCGATTCCCAAGCTGGTGGACACGCTGTGGTTCGCGCTGCTGGGGTCGGCGATCACGGTAGCGGTGGGCGAGGCGAGCGCGCGGATTCGGGGATCCAGGGGTGTGATGGTGGCGGGCTGAGAGCGGGTGTGGACAGGCCGGGTCCGGTGCTCGGGCCGGCGCCCCCCATCCCCAGCCCTTCCCCCGCAAACTGCGCGGGGGAAGGGAGCCAGTCCGGCGCGTCACCCCCGGCGGGAGCGGCGAAGCCAGTCAGGGTTGGGTGCGTCCTCGGCTCTGCTGGGGCGAATGAATTCGCGGCAACGACGGCCCGAAGTCCGCCTTCGCGGACTGCTCGCGGAGTGAGGTGCGCCAAGCCGGTCGACGCAACAGCGCCTGTCATCCTGAGGCCCAGGCGCACCGAACCGGCCCGTAGCACCAACGTCGCGGGCCGAAGGATCTAGCCGCGGGCACGTACCAGCCAGGGCGCGGCAGCGGTCTCCAAACCCGAGGCCTCGGCTGCCGTGGGGCCCTCACCCGGCCGCGCTGACACGCGTGCCACCCTCTCCCACAAACAGCGTGGGAGAGGGGGTACACACCAAACTTGGGCGAGGCCTCGGCCCGGCTGGGGCGAATGAATTCGCGGCAACGACGGCACGAAGTCCGCCTTCGCGGACTGCTCGCGTAGTCGAGTGCGCCAGGCCGTCCGAAGCGCGTTCAGGTCTCCCCCTCCCCTGCGAAGCGGGGGAAGGGGGCCGGGGGGAGGGGGCTCCTAAGGCATGCACCGGCAGCCAATCGAACCCCGACCGAAGTTCCCCTCTCTCCCGCGCAGTTTGCGGGGGAGAGGCCGGGAGAGGGGCCTGCCGGCCGAGGGCCCGGGGGAGGGCCCCCCCAACAGTACCAATCACTCCAGCCGAATGCACGCTGCACGGCCGGCACGCAGCACAACGGGAACGGGACGAAGGGACATCGGATGGATGTGATGCTGTTGCTGAAGGCCGCCGTCATGGGGCTGGTCGAGGGAGCCACGGAGTTCATTCCCGTGTCGTCCACGGGACACCTGATCCTGGCCGGCAAGTGGCTGGGCTTCGACTCGTACGCCAACCACGAGACGTTCGACGTCTTCATCCAGCTCGGCGCCATCCTGGCCGTCGTCTGGCTGTACCGGCAGAAGGTGTTCGGCGTGCTCGCCGCCGCGCCGCGCGACCCCAACGCCCGCCGGCTGATCTGGAACCTGCTGATCGCCTTCGCCCCGGCGGCGCTGGTGGGCTTCTTCGCGCGCGACTTCATCAAGGAAAAGCTCTTCGACACCACCATCGTGGCGATTGCGCTGGTCCTGGGCGGCATCGCCATCCTGCTGGTGGAGCACTGGCACAAGACCCGGGTGGTGACCACGGAAAGCGTGGACGACATCCGGCCGCCGACGGCCTTGGGCGTGGGGCTGGCGCAGCTGCTTTCGCTCGTTCCCGGCGTGTCGCGCTCCGGCGCCACCATCATGGGCGGGCTGTCGCTGGGAATGTCGCGCCTGGCCGCGACCGAGTTCTCGTTCTTCCTGGCCATCCCCGTGATGGTGGCCGCCAGCGGCTTCGACCTGTTCAAGAGCCGCCACCTGCTGTCGGCGGCGGACGCGCCGGTGTTCGCCGTGGGCTTCGTGGTGTCGTTCATCGCGGCGATGATCGTCATCCGGGCCCTGATCCGCTTCGTGTCGAGCAACACCTTCGTGCCGTTCGCCTGGTACCGCATCGTCGTGGGCCTGGTGCTGCTTGCCGTGGCCTGGACGACCCGGGGCGGCTGAGGCCGCCCCGCACCCCGTTTTCCCTCCCTCGCCCCGGACCCGACCCCATGCCCAGCGTATCGTCCCTGTTCACCCAGCGGCTCCCCGCCGACCTGGCCCGCAAGCTCGACCGCACCGAGGCCGCCGCGCGCGAGGCACTGATCGACGTGCACGCCAACCTGGCCCTGGACCTGGTGGCCATCCTGGCGCCGCGCATGCCCTTCGACGAGGCCATCGACCGCTACATCGAGACGATGGAGCTGGACGGCGACGAGGCCGAGCCCATCGGCACGCGGGCGGTGGCGCTGATGGACGCGCGCGAGGTGAGCGAAGACCTGGCGCGCGAGGGGCACCGGGGATGGGGATGGGACTGGCGCTACGCCACGCCCATGGGGGCGCTTCGCTACATCCGCCGCCACAAGCAGCGCAGCGACGAAGAAAACCTGTGGCTGGAGCTGGCCGCCGCGCGCGCCGAGGAAACGCTGGTGACGTCGCACATCCGCTTCGCCATGGAGTTCGTGGAGCTGATGGAGCAGCACCAGCACGCCGACCCCACCCGCGCCGTGGCGCACTACGTGGAGCGGCTGGACCTTCCCGAGCTGCGCGCCCGGATGGTGTACCAGCGCGCCCTGGCCCGCCTGGCCGACGACCTGCTGCCGCGCCTGCCGGAGGAGTGATGCCGCGCGCGGCCCGGCCGCGCACGAACCTTGCGCCTGACGGGGCCGGAAACTCCGCGCGTGTGCCGCGGACCCGCCCCGGCGGGCGTTCGTGCATCCCCGAATACTCAGTGCAGATGATGAACCGATCGGAGTGGGCGCAGAAGGCCGCCGCCGCGGCGCTGCTGGTGCTGCTGGCCGCCTGCGGTGGCGGCGACGGCAAGGGCGAGGGCGACGGCGAGCAGGCCAACGACAGCGCCACGGCAGCGGCGGCGCCCGGCGACACCGGCGCCGCGTCGGGCGCGCAGCCCGGGCAGACGGCCAACAACCTTCCCGCGGGCCCCACGACGCAGCTGCCGCCCAACGAGCTGGGCCGCATCATGGTGCTGGAGTACCACCGCACCGGCAGCCCCGAGGGCGAGTTCGTCCGCACGCTGGAGAACTTCCGCAAGGACATCCGCACGCTGTACGAGGCGGGATATCGCCCCGTGACCATGCGCCAGGTGCTGGAGGGGAACATCGACATTCCGCGCGGCACCACGCCCGTCGTCTTTACGATGGACGACGCCACGCGGGGCCAGTTCTACCTGACGGCCAACGGCGAGGTGGACCCCAACACCATGATGGGGTCGTGGATGTCGTTCAAGCGCGAGAACCCGGGATGGGGGCCGGGCGGCATGGTGTGGTGCATCCTGCCCGCCGCGAGCCATCCGTCCAACTTCTTCGGCGAGACCAAGGACCGCGACACGCCGCGGGAGCAGCGCGAGGCCAACATCCGCAAGAAGATGGAGATGATCGTCCGCGACGGACACGAGGTGTGCAACCACACCCTGTACCACGCGCGGCTGGACCGGGCGGCGAACGACCAGCAGGCGCAGGACTGGATCGGCATCGGCGAAGACAGCATCAAGGCGTACCTGCCGCAGGACTACGACATCGTGACGTTCGCGCTGCCCTTGGGCATGTGGCCGCGCAACAAGCCGCTGGCGTGGGCGGGCACGTACCGCAACGGCAAGCGCTATGAGAACAAGGTGGTGCTCGAGGTGTCGGGCGGGCCCAGCGTTACGCCCTGGGACACGCGGTGGGATCCCCACTCGGTGGACCGCTTCATCGTAGGGCCGGGGCAGCTGGAGCGGCAGCTTCAGCGGTGGGAGCAGGACCCCACCAATCGCTACGTGTCGGACGGCGACCCGCGGACGATCAGCTACCCCGCGACCATGGCGCAGTACCTGAACCGCTCGGCGCTGGGCGGACGCACGCCGCGCGAGGTGGCCGGCGCACCCGCCGCGGCCGCTCCCGCCGCCGGCGGCGCGCAGCCCGCCGCGCCGGCCGCCGGGGGAACGACCGGGCGGTGAGGTGGAAGTGCGTGAGTGCGTGAGCGGCCCCCGGACGAGAGGATTTCGTCCGGGGGCGCTTGCGTTCGGGGCCGCCGGCACGTCCCCGTTTCGCTTGCACATCTGTAAGGCGGTGGACGACAAGGACTTCCGGATTGGCTGAACCGTGATCGGCGCGGTTGTCCGGTTCGGCGGAAGCGGTTATCTTAGGTACTGCGATACGGCACCTGCGTTTACGGACGCGAGCGGTGCCGGTGAGACGAAGGTACTCCGCGGCTTCCGCTTTTCTTTTTTGACGACAGGGAGGGTTCCCCATGCCTTTCGGACTTGGTTTCGGCGAGCTGGTACTGATCTTCGGCGTGCTGCTGCTCCTGTTCGGCGCCAAGCGGCTGCCCGAGCTGGCCGGCGGCATGGGCAAGGGAATCCGCGACTTCAAGCGCTCGCTGAACGGGCTTGACGACGAGAGCATCCAGGCCAACGCGCAGCAGAACTACCTGCAGTCGCCGCCTCCCGGGGCCCCGGTGCATACCTCCGCCCCGGTCGAGAGCGAGCCGACCCGCGTCGGCTGACCCACCCGGCACCACGAACCACGAGCGGCCCCCGGCACCGATGCCGGGGGCCGCACTCGCATGTCTGGAGGACGGGGCCGCGCCCGTTCGGAACGAGTACGGAGTTGGGCTCCGCCTGTTTCATATTTCGGTTTATATTCGGGTGCGCGCGGCGTGGGTGGCGAATCATTCCGCGCCGTTACTCCCCCAATCCCGAAGAGGAACCATGGCCGAGGTCAGAGGACAGTTGCTGGATGAAGGCGGAGCCGTCTACAACGTAAAGGCCTACAAGACCACCACCAACTCCTGGGCGGACGCCATCCGCGCCGCCATCGGCGCGGCCCAGCCGGTGGGTGGTACGGTCCTGTTCCCGCCGGGAACGTACACCGTCGGCGAGTCCATCAAGGTGCCCTCGGGGATCACGCTGGCGGGCTCGGGGATGTACTCTTCCATCGTCAAGCACACCATCGATCCCAAGGCGTCGTACAACAACAACGCCGACGCGATGTTCGACCTGTCGCCCGTGGCCCCGGCGACGGAAACGAAGAACGTGCGCATCGTGGATCTCGGCATGGAGGGCAAGAACACCACGCGGATCCTCGCACCCGAGGGCCCCATTCCCCGGCACGTCTTCATGGGCAGCGTGGAGGGCAGCTTGGTGCACCACGTCACGGTAGAGCGGTGCCGGTTCGACGCCAGCTACGGCGCCGGGATCGGCGGGTTCGATCCGAAGCACGTCATCGTGCGCGACTGCAGCGCCAGCGGCAACGGCGAGAACGGCATCAACGTGAACGGATTCCACCACCAGATCGTCCGCAATCGAGGCGAGAACAACGGCAGCGCCTTCATCGAGGCCGCCGTCGGGTTCACCCTGGTGTCGCAGAACTACGCTCGAGGGAACAACAACAAGGGCATCGTGGTGGGCGGGTTCACGAGCACCGACGCCAACGCGAGGGGCTGGTACAACGTGGTCACCGACAACATCTGCATTCAGAACCAGGGCGGGCTGGCGCTGGCGGGAAACACCTGCTTCTCGCTCGTCGCCAACAACATCTGCCACGCCAATCGGCTCTGGGGTATCCTGGTGACCACCCACGCCGGTGTCACGCAGCACAACCTCGTGCACAACAACATCTGCACGGCGAACGGCGACCCCGGCTCCTCGAACTTCTACGGCATCTTCATCGACGCCCCCGAGGTGCGCGTGACCAACAACAAGCTCGCCGACGTGCCCACGGTCGTCGCCGACGTGGATCCGGGAACGGCGGCGCGCCAGAAATACGGGGTCCTGATGTACAGCGGCGCCAACCACGACGTCGTCGGCAACGACTCGCGCGGGCACGGAATCGTGGATTACAGCTTCGAAGGGGCGAACCCGCCCACGAACGTCGTCTTCCAGCGCTGGCGGGCGGAGCCTGACACCAAGACCTACGTGGGTCCGGGCGCGACGTTCAAGAGCTGAGGCCCTGGCCGGCCGGAACGAGCGAGCGCCGCCCGGGACCCCGGGCGGCGCTCGCTGCGCAGAGGAGGCCGACGGCGGCCCTACTGCCCCTCGTACTGCGGCGCGTCGGGCTGCTGGCCGTGCTCCTGGGTGGCGCGCAGGCTCTTCAGCCGGCGGGCAACCTTGGCCACCCGGCTTCCCAGGTTGCGCGCCGTCGTCAGCTCGCGCTCCTCCGGCTGGCGCGATCCGTCGTTCCCCGCCAGCGTTCCCGGCCCGTACGGCGACCCGCCGATGCCGTCCGTCGTCAGGATCTGCGGGTTCTGCCCGTACGGCGTGCCCACGAAGATCATCCCCAAGTGAAGCAGCGGCACCAGGCCCGTGATGACCGTCGTCTCCTGCCCTCCATGGATGGTGGCCGAACTCGTGAAGATGCCCGTGGCCTTGTCCTCGAGCTCGCCGTTTGCCCACAGCCCGCCCGCCGTGTCGATGAACTGCTTGACCTGCGCCGACATGTTGCCGAAGCGCGTGGGCATCCCCCAGATGATGCCGTCGGCCCAGCGCAGGTCGTCGAGCGTGGCTTCCGGGATGTCGGCGTGCGCCTCCTGCGCCTTTACGTACCACTCCTGTGTAGACATGGCGCGGCGCGCCTCCTCCAGCTCGGGAATGCGCACCACGCGCACCTCCACGTCGGGCTCGGCCCCGCGGGCGCCCTCGGCCACGGATTGCGCCATCCGCGCCGTGTGCCCGTAGCTGCTGTAGTAGATCACCAGAACGTTTGTCGCCATCCGAGTTCCCCTGCGTTTCGCGGTTGTCATGTCATCGCCAAGCGCCAATTATCTTAGCACTAAGGCGCTTTGGCGGGCCGGGGCAAACGCAAGCGGCATACCCGGCTGCGGCCACCTGTCATGTCCGAATGCTGTCGTGAGTTAGGCGGTGTGCTTCTTGCCGCCCTGGCTGCCGGCCAACCGGGTTTTCTCCATGTTTTCGATGGGTGCCGGTGCCGTACGGACCGCGACTGGAGCACGAGTTGATCGCCACATTGACGAACCCCGCCCAGCTGGACGTGCTGCGTGCGGCGGACCTGCTGGCGGGCGAGCGCATAGAGGCGTTCGACCGGCTGGCCCGGGCGGCTGCCCGCGCCACGCACGCGCCCGTCGCGCAGGTGAACCTGCTGACCGCCGACGAGCAGCTGCCGCTGGCCTGCTACGGGCCGGAGCCGTGGACCTCGGCTGGGGCCGTTCCGCTGGACTTCTCGTACTGCAAGCACGTCGTGGGGACGGCCAGGCCGCTGCGGGTGGCCGATGCGCGCGAGCACCCGCTGACCCGCGACAGCCGCGCGACCACGGAATCGGGGATCGCCGCCTACGCCGCGGCACCGCTGACGACGGACCACGGCCATACGCTGGGCACCCTGTGCGTCTTCGACTTCCACCCGCGCGAGTGGACCGACGAGCACATGGAGATCCTGGACGACCTGGCGGCGCTGGCCGTTTCGGAGATCCAGGCGCGCGTGGCCGCCCGCCGGCAAACGCGCGAAGCCGTGGCCGCGAGCGAGGCGCGCTACCGCGCCCTGGCCGACGATGCGCTCGACACGTCGGAGGTGGGCACCATCATCCTGGACGCCGAGTTCCGGGTGATCTGGGTGAACCGCGCGATCGAGCGCTTCTTCGACGTGGAGCGGGTTCGCATCCTCGGCCGCGACAAGCGGCTGCTGCTTCACGAGGAGCTGAAGCACCGCGTGGAGGACTCCGACGGCTTCGAGCGGCTGCTGCGGGCCATCTACGCCGCCAACGACTCCGTCGCCGAGTTCGAGTGCCGGCTCAAGGACGGGCGCTGGCTGGCGCACTGGAGCCGCCCCATCCACTCCGGCGTGTACGCGGGCGGGCGGATCGAGCACTACTACGACGTCACCGAGGCCAAGCGCGCCGAGTCGGTGCTGCGCGAGCACGCCCGCGTGGCCGAGACGCTCCATTCATTGGGGGAGTCGTTCGCCTCGGAGCTGAACCTGGAGGCGCTGGTGGAGCGCGTGACCGACGCGGCCACCGCGCTCACCGGCGCCCAGTTCGGCGCCTTCTTCTACAACCAGAAGAACGAGGCCGGCGAGTCGTACACGCTGTACACCATCTCCGGGGTGCCGCGCGAGGCGTTCTCGAAGTTTCCCAATCCCCGCAACACGCCGGTGTTCCATCCCACCTTCGCGGGCGAGGGGGTGGTGCGCAGCGACGACATCACCCAGGACCCGCGGTACGGCACGATGGGCCCGCACTTCGGCATGCCCAAGGGGCACCTGCCGGTGCGCAGCTACCTGGCGGTGCCCGTCACCTCCAGCTCGGGCGAGGTGATCGGGGGGATCTTCCTGGGGCACGAGGGGGCCGCCCTGTTCAGCGAGACCCACGAGCGGCTGGCGGTGGGCATCGCCTCGTGGGCGGCCGTGGCGGTGGACAACGCGCGCCTGTACGATGCCGAGCGCCGGGCCCGCGCCGCCGCGGAGGAGGCCAACCGCGCCAAGGCCGACTTCCTGGCCACCATGAGCCACGAGCTGCGCACGCCGCTGAACGCCACCATCGGCTACTCCGACCTGCTGCTGATGGGCATTCCCGAGGCCATCCCCACCGCGTCGCAGGCCCAGGTGCGGCGCATCGGCGCCAGCGCGCGGCATCTGCTGGAGCTGATCGAGGAAATCCTGAGCTTCAGCCGCATCGAGGCCGGGCGCGAGCGGGTGGACGTGGAGGAGTTCGACGTGGTGGAGCTGGCCGTGGGCGTGGGCGAGATGCTGGAGCCGCTTGCGGGGCAGCAGGGGCTGGCCTTCCACGTCGGGGTGCCTGACGGGCCGGTGCCCATGCGTTCGGACGCGCGCAAGATCCGGCAGATCCTGCTGAACCTCCTTTCCAACGCCATCAAGTTCACGGAGGCGGGGTCGGTGGAGCTGCAGGTGACGGCCCGGGAGGGCGAGATGGAGTTCGTGGTGGCCGACACGGGGATCGGTATTTCGCCCGAGCACCTGGCGCGCGTGTTCGAGCCGTTCTACCAGGCCGAAACGGCCAAGCACCTGCGGGTGAGCGGCACGGGGCTGGGGCTGGCCCTGGTGCGGCAGGTTTCGGAGATGTTGGGCGGCGGCGTGTCGGTGGAAAGCACGCCGGGACAGGGCACGCGCTTCACCGTTCGCCTTCCGCGCGAGCTGCCGTTCGAGTCCTGACTTCGAAAACGGGTCTCACACGGAGGGCACGGAGGGCACGGGGGAGGACGGAGGGCGTCCGCTGGTGCCCTCCTTTCTCTTTTCCCTCTGTGTCCTCCGTGCCCTCCGTGTGATGCTTTCTGTCAGCCGGGCGCCGGCTCCGGCGCGTAGGGAGCGGGTACCGCGGAGTTCGTGACGGGCCGGGGAGGGCCGATGTCCGGCGGCGACATCGGGCCGAACGCCAGGTCGCGGATCAGCACCGTGAGCGGCACCGCCAGGATGGCGCCGGTGGGGCCCAGCACCCACGCCCAGAAGATCACCGACAGAAAGCTGAGCAGCGCCGACATCTGCATCTGCTTGCCCACCACCTTGGGCCCGATGACGTTGTCGAGGACGTTGTTGATCACCTGGTAGCCGATGAAGACGATCAGCGCGCTCTGCCACCCGCTGTCTACCAGCGCCAGCAGCGTGGGCGGCACCAGCGACAGCGTGAAGCCGATGTTGGGAACGAAGCTCAGCAGGAACGAGAGCACCGCCCACAGCAGCGCGTAGTCCACGCCCAGCACCAGCAGCAGCACGTAGTTCAGGATGGCCGCCACCAGCCCCAGCACCGCGCGCACGCCCATGTAGCGGCGAATGGTCTCCGAAAATCCCAGGAACCGCGCGGCCAGCGGGCTGTGGTCCCGCGAGCCCGCCTGGGCGCGCCGCTCCAGCTGCCACATGCCGCCCAGCATGAAGGCGAAGATGAACATCGTCAGCGCCAGGTTGCTCAGCGTGGCCGCCAGGCTCCCCGACACGTTCAGCGCCGCCCGCCCGACCGCCGGCCCGCGGAGCGCGCTCTGCAGGTACGATCCCGCGTCGATGCCGTACGTGGCCAGCGTGGCGGAGAGCCCGCCGATCATGGCATCGAGCTCCGCGCGGGTGCTGGGAAACTCCACCGCGATCTGCCGCAGCGACTCGCCCACGAAGGCGATCAGCAGCAGGCCCGAGATCACGACGCCGATCACCACGAGCGTCACCGCCAGCCCGCCCGCCATCCCCCACCGGCGCAGCCTGCGGGTGAGCGGCTGAAAGAGCAGGGCCAGGAAGCCCGCCATCAGCATGGGGTTCAGGATTCCCGACGCCGCGCGCATTCCCGCGACCAGGATGACGACGGCTGCCGCGCCCACGAGAAAGGGCAGGGGACCACGGCGGATCTGTGCGTAATCCATGACGGGCGAGCCCGATCCGGGGGAGAGAGGGCGAAGGAGTGGCGCGGATAAGATGCGGCTGGGTGCGAACGCCGTCCAGTGCGGGAGGCGCGCGGCGGGGTGTGGCGTTGCGTTTCGAAGTGGGCCGGCGCATGCCGCGGCGGCCCCCCATCCCCAACCCTTCCCCCGCAAACTGCGCGGGGGAAGGGAGCCAGCCCGGCGCGCGTGGCCAAGGCAGGTGGGCCTCCCGACGCGTGAGCGGGTGAGCCGCAGGCGCGCCTCACCTGCCGAAGCGCGATTTGTCATCCCGACGGAGCGGCCACGGCATACCCGATGTGCGCACGGCAGACCGCAGCGACCGAGGGATCCGCCACACAGCCCCGCGAGACGAACCGCCGCCCTCTCTCGAATCAAACCCCGTGCGGTTCCGCGCTCGCCCAGCCAATGAGAAGAACAGCCCGGGTGCTTCCGCAGCGAGGAGGCATTATCCCGCAGTGTGTGGCGGATCCCTCAGTCGCTGCGAATTACGGTGTTCGGGCAGGTTCGAAGTGGCCGCTCCATCGGGATGACATCGTGCGGCTTCGGCCGGTGCAGCGTGCGGGCAGGTGAGGCCCCTCACCCGCTCACGGCCAGCCGGTACATCCCACCGTCCGCACCGGGCGAGAACCCCATCCGGCGCAGGTACTCCGTGTGCTCCTTGCTCCCGGGCTCGCTCAGGATCTCGCGGATGCCCTGCTCGCGGAAGAAGTGCGCCTGGTCGGCGAACAGGTATCGCCCCGTCTTGAAGTCGCGGTACTGCGGGATCACGAAATCCAGCACCACCCGCAGCGCCCCGTCTCCCCGCATCTCCCCGATGAACAGCCCCGCGGGCACCATGTCGCGCAGCACGAAGAAGATGAGCTGCCGTTCCGCGGGCGCGTGGGCGAAGCCGGGAAGGAAGCGCTCGATCTCGGCGCGGTGAAAGTCCAGGAACGCGGCAAGATACTCCGAGCCGGCCTGCACGCGGAGCAGCTTGAAGTACTCCCGCGAGCCCAGCATCTGCCGCAGGTAGTACAGGTTGATGAACACGATGATCAGGTTCACCACCGCCACCGGGTACGCGTGGATCAGCACGCCGTACACCGTGAACGCCGCCGAACCCACGAGGTTGATGAGGCGCAGCTTGAGGATGCTGCTCATCATCAGCGAAACGGCCACCAGCACGGAGGCCACGTATCCCACGATTTCCAGCACCATCTGCTGATTCATTCGCCAAACCGCCAAGGGAAAGCCCGACCTGTCCGCCGCGTGCGGCGTCGGAGCCACACGTTTAGCACCCCGCGCCCTGAAAAGCAAAAACCCTGGCGGGCGCGGCGGGTGGACGATGCAGAGGCCCCGGCTAGGTCGGGCGAATGAATTCGCTGCAACAACCACACGAAGTCTGCCTTCGCAGACTGGCCTGCTTGGATGCGAGTTGAAGTTGGGGGCGCGCCCGGAGCTTGGTGCAGTTCTCCCCCTCTCCCGCTTGCGCTACCCATTACCCACATCTTTGTATCGGGCCAGGGACGCCCAAAACCAAGGTGACAGCAGGGGTTTGGCCCTCATCTGCGTCCACTCGGGAGACGGAGCAGCGCGCATTCCGGTGCGTAGACGC